>NZ_JAYLVT010000008.1:0-282993 GCF_035818815.1 Cupriavidus sp. SS-3 | reverse complement strand
CCCCCCCCCCCCCCCCCCCCCCCCCCCCCCCCCCCCCCCCCCCCCCCCCCCCCCCCCCCCCCCCCCCCCCCCCCCGCGCTGGTCAGGCAGGCAGGAGTGCGGGCGTCAGAGCGCCGGCGGCTGGCGGCGGAAGCCGACGCCGAAGCGGTTCCACGCGTTGATCGCCGAGATCAGCAGCGTCAGGTCGGCCATTTCCTTTTCCGAGAACTGCTCGCGCAGGGCCTGGTAGTCCGCATCCGGCGCCTGGCTTTGCGGCAGCAGCGTCAGCGCCTCGGTCCACGCCAGCGCGGCGCGCTCGCGCGGGGTGAACCAGCCTACTTCCCGCCACGCCGGCAGCAGGCTCAGGCGGCGGTCGCTTTCGCCATGCTTGCGCGCGTCGGTCACGTGCATGTCCAGGCAGAAGGCGCAGCCGTTGATCTGCGAGGCGCGGATCTTGACCAGTTCCTTCAGCGTGGTTTCCAGCGAGCAGCGTGCCAGGTAGACCTCGACGCCGATCATTGCCTTGTAGGCATCCGGGGCCACGTCTTGCCAGTTCATCCGTTCTTCCATGATCGATCTCCGTAGACAGTTGGATTCAGGTTCGATTGCAGCGGGCGCTGGGACGGCGCCCGACGGAATGAAAGATAGATCCCCACATTGGCCCCGTACACTGCCAATTTCCGGCAGAATCAGTAGACCAATCGTGATAGACCCCACCTAGCATGGAACTGCATCTGGCCCTCGACCACGCCGGCGACCTGACCGCGCAGATCGTCCACCACATCCGCGACGCGATCCAGGGCGGCCGCCTCGAAGCCGGCGCGCGCATGCCGCCCTCGCGCCTGCTCGGCACGCAACTGGGGGTGGCGCGCAAGACCGTGACCACGGCCTATGAGCGGCTGGTGGCCGAAGGCTGGCTGCACGCGCGGGTCGGCGACGGCACCTATGTGGCGCAAGGGCTGGCGCGCCCGGCGGTGCGCATCGCCGCGGCGCCGGTGCTGCCGCCGGCGGTGCAGCGCTGGCTGGCCGTGCCCACGCCGTTCCTGGCCGCGACAGGCGGCGCCCGCTATGCCTTCCAGCCCGGGCAGGCCGATACCACCCGCTTTCCGCATGAGGCCTGGTCGCGCTGCGTGCGCGCGGCGCTGGCGGCCGAACGCACGCGCGCGCCCGGCCCGCCCGACGCCGCCGGCGAGATGCCGCTGCGCCACGCCATTGCGCGCCATATCGCCTTCACCCGCGGCGTGCAGAGCGCGCCGACCGATATCCTCGTCACCAGCGGCGCGCAGCAGGGCATCGACCTGCTGGCGCGCCTGCTGCTCGGGCCGGGAGCGGTGGTGGCGATGGAAGATCCCGGCTATCCGATGGCACGCGCCTTGTTCCAGGGCCTGGGCGCGCGGGTCGTGCCGGTACCGGTCGACAACGAAGGCCTGGTGGTGGCGGCGCTGCCCAACGACGCCACCCTGGTCTATGTCACGCCCTCGCACCAGTCGCCGCTGGGCGTGCCGATGAGCCTGGCGCGGCGCCAGGCCCTGCTCGACTGGGCCGCGCGCCGCCATGCGGTGATCCTGGAAGACGACTACGACAGCGAGTTCCGCTACGGCGGCCAGGCGCTGGACGCGCTGCAGACCCTCGACCGGCATGGCCGCGTGGTCTACCTGGGCACGTTCTCCAAGACCCTGGCGGCCAACCTGCGCGGCGGCTATCTGGTGGCGCCGCCGTGGCTGATGCCGGCGGCGCGCAAGGTCAAGCACCTGATGGACTGGTACACGCCGACGCTGCTGCAGCAGGCGCTGGCGCGCTTCCTGTCTGAAGGCCACCTGCTGCGCCATATCCGGCGTTCGCATGCGCGCCATGCCCAGCGCCGCGCGCGCCTGCTGGCGCGGCTGCAGGGCGACCTGTCGCCGTGGCTGGAGCCGCTGCCGGCGGTGGCCGGCTTCCACCTGGCGGCGCGGCTGCGGGTGCCGGTGGCCACCGAGGCGCTGGTGTCGATGGCGCGGCTGGCGGACCTGGAACTGGCCACGCTGGACCCCTGCTATGCCAGTCCGCCCCCCAGTTGCGCCGGGCTGCTGCTGGGCTTCGGCGCGATCGACCTGCTGGATATCGACCCTGCCCTGGACCGGCTGGCGATGGTACTCTCTGCCTTGGCTCCCGCCCCGTCGCGCCCCGCGTGATGCGGCCGGCACCGGGAGACGCCAGCCACTCACGGCAAGCAGGTGACACACCTGCGACATGGCGCCTCAGTCATACTTGCCGGGCGAATTTGCTGTGAACAAAACGGATGTACGAAAGTCTCATTCGCTCTTCCAACCAACCCGAGTCGCGTTCATGACCAAGCGTTTGTTGTCCGCCATGCGTCAGTACGCATGGTTTGCAGGGGTGAAGCACCATGTCGTGCAGGGCGTCGAAGCCCTGGCCGAGCTGCTCAAGTCCCCGTCCGCCGCGGCGCGCGCCGTCGCGGCTATCGTTGCCGAAACCGAGCAGGGCGTACAAGTCTGGGTCTCGTATTTCGGCAAGCCGCTGGACCCGCACACCAACTATGTGCTGTGGCCGAACCGGGCGCTGCGTCCGGCGCGGCGGCGCATCCAGCCCTCTCCCATCGAACTGCTGCAGAACCAGCGACGGCGCGACGACTAGTCGCCCCTGTCCATCCGCGCCGATCCAGCGCCGCAGCAGGTTGTGATAGACGCCGGTCAGGCCGATCACCGATTCGTGCGCCTGGCCGAGTTCCTGCGCCACCTGGCGGATGCGTCCATCCAGCACAGGCCCCGAACAAGATTCATTATTGTTTGATCCCGGGCAGGCGGCGCCTTCACTACAATGGTTCGGGTATGCCGTCATCGACAAGGAGCAGACATGTCCGAACCGCTACACGACGAAGCGCTGGTCAATCTCTACCTGGAACGCATCTCGGCCCTTTCGGTCAGCGCCTTCGATGGTGCCGACGTCAGCGGCGAACTCGATGCGGTGATGCGCGAAGCCGTGACCAAGTGCCAGGCCGCCGGCGGACCGCAGGCACAGGGAACGCTGACGGTGCTCGCCGCGCGCTTGCGCGATCGCGCCGAGGCAGCCGATCGCGAAGACCAGCCGCTGGTGCGCGATACCTTCAGGCTCGCGGCGGAACGCGTGCCGGCATGACATTGCGTGCGAGTCCATGCGCGCACAGGACGCATTGGCACCGATGTCGAAACACTAGGGGATTTGGCCGGTCGGCCTGAGAAACAACGCTGGAAAGATTGCGGCGGTTGCCGCGGATGGCGAATGCCAGGGTGTTGGTTGCGGGGGCAGGACTTGAACCTGCGACCTTCGGGTTATGAGCCCGACGAGCTGCCAACTGCTCCACCCCGCGTCTGAAGGAGATGAATTATGGGTGATCCGACGGCGTATGGCAAGCACTATTTGCGTCGGCACAGCAAATCGTTCGCCGCCGCGGGCAAGTCGATACATCACAACGTGACATAAACCGCTGCGCGCGCAACGGCTTGCCGCGCTTACTCGGCAGGTCCCAGCAGACGGTCGACCAGCGCATAGCCGGCGCCGAACGCAGCCACCTCGGCCGCATGGCGCGTGGAGAACTGCTGCGGCCCGCTGGCCAGCAGTTCGGTATCGCCGGCATCGGCCGGATCGGCACCTTCCTGCGACACGCGCACCTCGTAACCCCAACGGCCGATGCTGCCCTGCCCCTGCGGCGACACCAGGACGTAGACGTCCATGCCGCGATATGCCTCGACGCGCCAGTCAGCGTTGTCCATGCGAGCGACTCCCGGATCCGTGATGGTTCTTCGAGACTAGGAGGCGGCACGCGCGACCGCAAGGCATAACGCGGGCGCGCGGCAAGACGGTACAGACAAACCGAGCGGCAAAGAAAAAGGCGGCAAAGAAAAAGGGCTTCCGTTTCCGGAAGCCCTCTTCTTTCTGCATAGGTGGCGCGGCTGGCAGGATTCGAACCCACGACCCCTTGGTTCGTAGCCAAGTACTCTATCCAACTGAGCTACAGCCGCACGCGAGAAAAAGATTATAACCCAGTTTTCGTTTTTGTGAAGCCCCCCTCCAACTTTTTTGCGATCTTTATTGGGGTGGGTCGACGCTGCCGCGCCACCGGGGCGGCCCGGCAGCGGGCTTTTCCTATAATGGCAGATTGAAGAAGTGACCCGGACCATGAACAAGGCATTTGTCAAAGAGTCCTCTGGCGACGAGGACGACGATCTCCCCGAAGGCGCAGCACCGCTGCCTCCCGGCACCAAGAACTACATCACCGCTGAAGGCTATGCGCGCCTGCGCAACGAGCTGATGCAGCTGATCGATGTGGAGCGGCCCGACGTGGTACAGATCGTCTCGTGGGCCGCGTCCAACGGCGACCGCTCCGAGAACGGCGACTATCTCTATGGCAAGAAGCGCCTGCGCGAGATCGACCGCCGCATCCGTTTCCTGACGCGCCGCCTCGACAAGGCCGAAGTGGTCGACCCGTCCCTGCAGGGCGACAACGACCAGATCTTCTTTGGCGCCACCGTCACCTACGCGCATGCGTCGGGCGAAGAGACCACCATCACCATCGTCGGCATGGACGAGGTCGATCTCGACCACAACCACGTCAGCTGGATCTCGCCGATTGCCAAGGCGCTGCTCAAGGCGCGCGAAGGCGACACCGTGGCGTTGCGCACGCCGGCCGGCGTCGAGCAGATCGATATCCTGGAAGTCCGCTACCCGGCGCGCAAGCAGTAAGCCGGCGCCCCGGCGCTTCAATTGTCGTTGCGGTCGCGGAAGATGCGGATGACGTCGGGGTTGCGGCGCAGCCCGCGCATCACGTTGGCCAGGTGCAGGCGGTTCTGCACCTGGATGATGAACTGCATGTAGGTGGCTTCCTGCTGGCCGGCGTCCTGCTGTTCCATCGCCACGTGGGCAACGTTGGCGTCGGCGGCGGTCAGGTCCGCCGCCACGCGCGCGACGATGCCCTTGACGTTGCGCACCATCACCTTGATCGACACATCGAAGGCGCGCGTGGTCTTCTTTGCCCACATGACCTCGATCCAGTGCTCCGGATCCTTGCTGTGCAGGCGCTTGGCGATCTTGCAGTCCTGCACGTGGATCTGCAGCCCTTCGCCCTTGCCCAGGTAGCCGACGATTGAATCGCCGGGGATCGGGCGGCAGCACGCCGAGAAGATGATCGACATGCCTTCGTCGCCGGTGATCGGCACCGCAGGCGCTTCCTCGCCGGCAAAGGTCTGCACCGCCGCCAGCAGCGCGCTGTCGACATCGCCGGACAACTCCTGCAGCAGGATCTCCATGCGCTTGGCCACCACCGCCGGCACGCGCCGGCCCAGCGCCAGGTCGGCGAAGATGTCTTCGCGCTGCTTGTTGCCGGTCCACTGGATCATGCGGTCCCACACCGACTGCGGCACCGCCTTCAGCTCGATGCCGAGCTGGCGCGCCGACTGCTCCAGCAGGCGCTCGCCCAGCTGGATCGCCTCGTCCAGCTTGGTGGTCTTGAGGTAGTGGCGGATCGCCGCACGCGCCTTGCCGGTGCGCACGAACGACAGCCAGGCGGGGTTGGGCTTGGAGTACGGCGCCGTCACCACCTCGACGATATCGCCGCTCTTGAGCTCGGTGCGCAGCGGCAGCATCTCGTTGTTGATCTTGACCGCGACGCACTGGTTGCCCAGGTCGCTGTGCACCGCGTAGGCAAAGTCCAGCGCGGTGGCGCCGCGCGGCAGCGCGCGGATATGGCCCTTGGGCGTGAACACGTAGACCGCATCCGGGAACAGGTCGATCTTGACGTGCTCGAGGAATTCCTGCGAATCGCCGGTCTGGCTCTGGATATCGAGCAGCGACTGCAGCCACTGGTGCGCCTGCTGCTGGATATCGTTGGCGTGGTCGGCCTGGTGCTTGTACATCCAGTGCGCGGCCACGCCGGCCTCGGCGATCTGGTGCATGTCGCGCGTGCGGATCTGGAACTCCACCGGCGTGCCGAACGGACCCACCAGCGTGGTGTGCAGCGACTGGTAGCCGTTGATCTTGGGGATCGCGATGTAGTCCTTGAACTTCCCTGGCATCGGCTTGTACAGGCCGTGCAGCGCCCCCATCGCCATGTAGCAGTGCATCTGCGTTTCCACCACCACGCGGAAACCGTACACGTCCAGCACCTGCGAGAACGACAGCTGCTTGTCGTGCATCTTGCGGTAGATGCTGTACAGCGTCTTCTCGCGCCCGGACAGTTCAGCGACGATGCCGGCATCGGCCAGCGCCTTCTGCGCGGCCTCGAGGATGCGCTTGACCACCTCACGCCGGTTGCCGCGCGCGGCCTTGACGGCTTTTTCGAGCGTGGCGTAGCGGAACGGCGAGCCGACCTTGAACGACAGTTCCTGCAGCTCGCGGTAGATCGTGTTGAGACCGAGACGGTGCGCGATCGGCGCATAGATCTCCATGGTCTCGAGCGCGATGCGGCGGCGCTTCTCCGGCGGCACGAAGTCGAGCGTGCGCATGTTGTGCGTACGGTCGGCCAGCTTCACCAGGATCACGCGCACGTCGCGCGCCATCGCCAGCAGCATCTTGCGGAAGCTTTCCGCCTGCGCCTGCTCGCGGCTCTGGAATTCGAGCTTGTCCAGCTTGGTCAGGCCATCGACCAGTTCGGCGACCTTGGGACCGAACTTCTCGGCCAGCTCGCTCTTGGTGATGCCCTGGTCTTCCATCACGTCGTGCAGCAGCGCCGCCATGATGGACTGCACGTCCAGCTTCCAGTCCGCGCACAGCTCGGCCACCGCCACCGGATGGGTGATGTAGGGCTCGCCGCTCTGGCGGTACTGGCCGAGGTGGGCCTCGTCGGAAAACTGGAAGGCCTCGCGTACCCGCGCCAGATCGGGCGCCTTCAGGTACGCGAGCTTTTCCATCAGCCGGGTGATGGAAATGACCTGCTGGCGCGGCGGCACCGCCGGCTGCGAGGTCGGGCCGAAGAAGTGCCGGTATGACTGCGCCAGCACTGCATCGATAAACAGGCTGTCGGCTGCCGGCGGCGCCACTTGCTGCGCCGCGACCAGTTCGTCCTGCACGGGGGTGCCCCGGGTCTTGCCGGGCGCCAGCGCGGGCGCGACGGCGCGCTCGCCGACGACATCGTCGCCGAGCGGATCGGGAAGATTGGGAGCGCCGGTGCGCGCGTTCACGGAAGACTGGCCCGGGATGGTGCGCTTACGCGCCGCGGGCGGGGCCGCATCGCCAGGCGCCGGCACGACCGCGGTCGGCGACGGCTGGGATGGAGGCTTGGAGGGCGGATGCGGCGATGGCATGGCGGCGGCCCGGGGAATCCGGCTGGGGAGCCTGGAACAGTGCTGGCACGATGCAGGGATGAGCCATGGGCCGCCTGGTCGATCAGGTCGGGACCTTTTTCAGCATCTCGATGCCGACCTGGCCCGACGCGATCTCGCGCAGTGCCACCACGGTCGGCTTGTCCTTCGCTTCGACCTTGGGCGTGTGGCCCTGCACCAGCTGGCGCGCACGGTACGTGGCCGCCAGCGCGAGCTCGAAACGATTCGGAATGTGTTTCAGACAATCTTCGACGGTAATACGCGCCATATCAAATCCACCTTGGGACAAAACCTTACGTTGGGTTGCTATTTTACAGCACGCGGCGGGAAACGCCGGCGGCGCCCCGCGCGGCTGTCATCGGCAGGCATCGTTTCAGTGGATGCCAAGCTCGATGAACAGCTCCGCATGCCGCGCCTTCTGCGAGGAAAAGCGCAGCCGCGTGGCGCTGATGACGTTGCGCAACTGCTCCAGCGCGTCGTCGAAGACCTCGTTGATGATGACGTAGTCCGACTCCGAGGCGTGGGCCATTTCGCTGCCCGCGGCCAGCAGGCGGCGCACGATCACGTTGGGCTCGTCCTGGCCGCGCTTTTTCAGGCGCTCTTCCAGCGCGGTCAGCGACGGCGGCAGGATGAAGATCTCCACCGCGTTGGAAAAGCGCTGGTGCACCTGCTGCGCGCCCTGCCAGTCGATCTCGAGCAGCACGTCGTTGCCTTGCGCCATCTGCTGCTCGATCCACACGCGCGAGGTCGCGTAGTAGTTGCCGTGCACCTCGGCCCACTCCAGGAAATCGCCGCGATCGCGCGCGCTGCGGAAGGCATCGACGGTGACGAAGTGGTACTCGCGGCCGTCCTCCTCGCCCGGGCGCGGTGCGCGCGTGGTGTGCGAGATCGACAGGCGGATGGCCGGGTCCTGCGCCAGCAGCGCGTTGACCAGCGTCGACTTGCCCGCGCCCGAGGGCGCCACCACCATGAAGAGGTTGCCGGGGTAGACGGTGTCGATGGCGGTGTGGGAGGACGCGTGGGCGGTCGCGTGGGCGGTCGCGTGGGCGGTCGGATTGGCGGCCGTTGGAGAAGTTGGGCTCATGATGTTTCGGTGACTGTCTTACTCTAGATTCTGGACCTGCTCGCGCATCTGCTCGATCAGCAGCTTGAGCTCCATCGAGGCATCGGCCAGCTCCTTGGCGGCGGCCTTGGAGCCCAGCGTATTGGCCTCGCGGTTGAGCTCCTGCATCATGAAGTCGAGGCGCTTGCCCACCTGGCCGCCCTTCTTCAGGATATGGCGCGTTTCGTTCAGGTGCGCCTGCAGCCGCGACAGCTCTTCGGCGATGTCGATGCGGATGCCGTAGACGGTGGCTTCCTGGCGGATGCGCTCGGCGATCTCGTCGCGGCTCATCGCCGGCATGCCGTTGGGCGCGGCCAGGTTGAAGGCTTCCTGCAGGCGCTCGGTCAGCTTTTCCTGGTGGTGCGCGATCAGCTGCGGGATGGTCGGGGTCAGGCGCTCGACGATCGCCAGCATGGCGTCGATGCGCTCGGTCAGCGTGGCCTTGAGCGCGTCGCCCTCGCGGCGGCGCGCTTCCAGCAGCTGGTCGAGCGCCTCGCGCGCGGCGCCGAGCACGGCTTCGCGCAGCGACTCCTGCGACAACTCCGGCTCGACCAGCACGCCGGGCCAGCGCAGGATCTCGCCCATGCGCAGGGTGCCGGCGCTGCTGAAGGTGGCGGCCACGGTGGTTTCGAGCGCGCGGATCTGCGCCAGCAGCCCGTCGTTGAGCGCCAGCGTGGCGCCGCCGGCATCGGTGCGCTGCAGGTTGATGCGGCATTCCAGCTTGCCGCGCGACAGTTCGGCCATCAGCATCTCGCGCAAGGCCGGCTCGAACGCGCGGCACTCCTCGGGGGCCCGGAACAACAGGTCGAGGAAACGCGAATTGACAGTGCGGAATTCCACCGAAACGGACGCGGTGCGCCCGCTGGGCTCACCCTGCGCGTTGGTCAATGGCGCCTGGCGCGTCGCCAGGCCGTAGCCTGTCATGCTGTGGATCATTGGTTGTTCTCGTGATTGGCGCCGCACCGTCGCGAAGCGGCCGCGGCCTGCCGGCGGACGCCCGCCCGGCCGGCGCGCGGCGCAGCCTGCGGGGGGCGCCCTCAAAACGTTGAAAGGCGGGCAATAACGCCCGTATTTGTGTTCTTTACAAGTGACCGATTAGCCCGGACAATCCTGAGGCAAATCCGCGGGGGCAACTCCGGTCCTATTCCCATGACAGAGCCAAAGGGCACGCCACAACCGAAGAGTGCACCGCTGCCCGTCGGCACGCTGCTGTCCAACTATCGTATTGTAAAGAAGTTGGCCAGCGGGGGGTTCAGTTTCGTCTACCTGGCCACGGACGAAACCGGCGCGCCGGTCGCCATCAAGGAGTACCTGCCGTCGTCGCTGGCGCGGCGCAACCCCGGCGAACTGATCCCCGTGGTGCCCGAGGAAAACGCCGCGGCGTTCCGGCTGGGCCTGAAGTACTTCTTCGAAGAGGGCCGCTCGCTGGCCCGCATTTCCCATCCCAGCGTGGTGCGCGTGGTGAACTTCTTCCGCGAGAACGCCACCGTCTACATGGTGATGAATTACGAGCTGGGCAAGACGCTGCAGGAACATGTGCTGGCGGCCCGGCAGCAGGGGCGCGCCAAGGTGCTGCGCGAGCATTTCATCCGCAAGGTCTTCCACGACCTGATGAGCGGCCTGCGCGAAGTGCATATCCACAAGCTGCTGCACCTGGACATCAAGCCCGGCAACATCTACCTGCGCGAGGACGAGTCCCCCATCCTGCTGGATTTCGGCGCCGCGCGGCAGACCCTGACCATGGAGGCCGCGCGCTTCCAGCCGATGTACACGCCCGGCTTCGCCGCGCCGGAACTGTACGGCAAGCACACTGACCTGGGCCCGTGGACCGACATCTACAGCCTGGGCGCGACGCTTTACGCCTGCATGGCCGGACTGCCGCCGCAGGAAGCCAACCAGCGCGAGAAGGATGACCGCATGGGCGAGGCGCTGATGCGGCTGCGCAGCAGCTATACCAACGGCCTGGTCGACCTGGTCGAGTGGTGCCTGCGGCTGGAGCCATCGGGCCGCCCGCAGAGCGTATTCCGGCTGCAGAAGGAATTGCGCGAGCAGACCAACGCGCTGGGCGAGCAGGCGCTGGCGCCTGCGACCCAGGCGCCGGCACCCGCCCCCATGCCGCCGGAAAAAGCGCCCGCGACCTCGCGCTTTCTGACGCTGCTGCGCCGGCGTGACGAGCAGGCACCCGGCGCGAGCGTCGACTGAATCACAAACCCGGCTGCGGCGCGCGTGCGCGCGGCCGGGCCATCGAACCCCAAGAAAGCCAACCAGCCAACATGCGATTCTCTGTCTACCAGGAAAGCAGGAAAGGCGGCCGCCGCGTCAACCAGGACCGCATGGGCTATTGCTTCACGCGCGATGCGCTGCTGATGGTGCTGGCCGACGGCCTCGGCGGCCACGCCCACGGCGAAGTCGCCGCGCAGCAAGCGCTGCAGACGCTGGCGCGCCAGTTCCAGCTGCAGGCGCGGCCCGCGGTGCGCAACCCGGCCGAGTTCCTGCAGGACACCATCATGCTGGCGCACCGCGAGATCCACCGCTATGCCGAGGCCAACCAGATGGCCGACGTGCCCCGCACCACGGTGGTCTGCTGCCTGGTGCAGCACGGCCAGATCCACTGGGCCCATGCCGGCGATTCGCGCTATTACCTGCTGCGCAAGGGCCGGCTGCTGACGCGCACGCGCGACCACTCCAAGATCGAGAACCTGCTGCAGCAGGAGCGCGTGCTGCCGATGGAGGTGGCCAACCATCCCGAGCGCAACAAGCTCTACAACTGCCTGGGCTCGCCCAACCTGCCGCTGATCGACCTGGGCGGGCCGGTGCGGCTGGAACCGGGCGACGTCGCCCTGCTGTGCTCCGACGGCCTGTGGGGCCCGCTGGACGAGCCGGTGCTGGTGGACAAGCTGTCGCGGCTGTCGGTGGTGCAGGCGGTGCCGGCGCTGATCGACCAGGCGCTGCAGCAGGCCGGCGAAGGTGCCGACAACACCACCGGCATCGCCATGATGTGGGAGCTGGACAACAACACCGCCAGCCAGGACGCGGTGATGACCGATACGCTGCCGCTCAATGCCTTCACCACGTCGATCCTGGAGCGCAACGGCACCGACAGCGACCTGCTGTCCGAGGAAGAGATCGAGCGCTCGATCGCCGAGATCCGCGCCGCCATCGACAAGACCAGCAACCTGATGCGGTGATGGCCCCGCGGGGGTCCGGCCCGCGGCGGCGGGCAGCGCGCAAGGTCCGGCAGCGGTAGAATCGCGGTCTCTCCTCCTCTACCCCTTGCGGACAAACCATCTCATGCGACCCAGCGGCCGCGCAGCCGATGCGCTGCGTTCCATCAGCCTTACCCGCCACTACACCCGCCACGCCGAAGGCTCCGTCCTGTGCGCCTTTGGCGATACCAAGGTGCTGTGCACCGCCAGCGTGCTGGCCAAGGTGCCGCCGCACAAGAAGGGCAGCGGCGAAGGCTGGGTCACGGCCGAATACGGCATGCTGCCGCGCGCCACGCATACGCGTTCCGACCGCGAGGCCGCGCGCGGCAAGCAGACCGGCCGCACCCAGGAAATCCAGCGCCTGATCGGCCGCGCCATGCGCTCGGTGTTCGACCTGGCGGCGCTGGGCGAATACACCCTCCACCTCGACTGCGACGTGCTGCAGGCCGACGGCGGCACCCGCACCGCCGCCATCACCGGCGCTTTCGTCGCCGCCCACGACGCGGTCTCGACCATGCTGCGCGACGGCCTGATCGCCGCCAGCCCGATCCGCGACCATGTCGCGGCAGTCTCGGTCGGCATGGTCGACGGCGTGCCGGTGCTGGACCTGGACTACGCCGAGGACAGCAACTGCGACACCGACATGAACGTGGTCATGACCGGCAGCGGCGGCTTTGTCGAAGTGCAGGGCACCGCCGAGGGCGCGCCCTTCAGCCGCGCCGAGCTCGACGCCATGACGCGCCTGGCCGAAGCCGGCATCGCCCGGCTGGTGCAGTACCAGCGCGAAGCGCTGGGCCTGGCCTGAGCTCCGGAGCCCGCGATGCGACGCCTGGTACTGGCCTCCAACAATCCCGGGAAGCTGCGCGAATTCGGCGCGCTGCTGGCCCCGCTCGGCTTTGACGTGGTGACGCAGGGCGAGCTCGGCATCCCCGAGGCCGAAGAACCCTTCGCCACCTTTGTCGAGAACGCGCTGGCCAAGGCCCGCCACGCCAGCCGGCTGGCCGGGCTGCCCGCGCTGGCCGACGACTCCGGCATCTGCGTGCAGGCGCTGGACGGCGCGCCCGGGGTCTATTCCGCGCGCTATGCGCAAATGGCCGGACAGGCCAAGTCGGACTCGGCCAACAACGCCTACCTGGTCTCGCAACTGGCGGGCAAGCTGAACCGGCACGCGTATTACTACTGCGTGCTGGTTTTCGTGCGCCACGCCGAAGACCCGTGCCCGATCATCGCCGAAGGCGTGTGGCATGGCGAAGTCGTCGACGCGCCGCGCGGCGCGGGCGGCTTCGGCTACGACCCGCACTTCCTGCTGCCGGCGCTGGGCAAGACCGCGGCCGAGCTGCCGCCGGAAGAGAAGAACCGCGTCAGCCACCGCGCCCAGGCGCTGCGCGCACTGGTGGCCCGGCTGCAGGCCGAGGCCGCGGAGACTGGCACGCGATGATTCCGATCGTACCGGCCTCCGCGTCCGTGCCTGTCGACAGCAAGCAGCTGTGGCTCAAGCCCGGGCAGATCAGCCTGCCCGGATCGCCGCCGCTGTCGCTGTACGTGCATATCCCGTGGTGCGTGCGCAAGTGCCCGTATTGCGATTTCAACTCGCATGCCGCACCCGGCGCCGACAACCACGAGATTCCGGAAGACCTCTACCTCGACGCGCTGCGCGCGGACCTGGAGCAGTCGCTGCCGCTGGTATGGGGACGCCCGGTGCATACCGTCTTCATCGGCGGCGGCACCCCGAGCCTGCTGTCGGCGGCGGGCATGGACCGGCTGCTGTCGGATATCCGCGCCCTGCTGCCGCTGGATGCCGATGCCGAGATCACGATGGAGGCCAATCCCGGCACCTTCGAAGCCGACAAGTTCGCCAGCTACCGCGCCAGCGGCATCAACCGGCTGTCGATCGGCATCCAGAGCTTCAATGACCGGCACCTGCAGGCACTGGGCCGCATCCACGGCGGCACCGAAGCGCGCCGCGCCATCGACATCGCCCAGGCCAGCTTCGACAACATCAACCTGGACCTGATGTACGCCCTGCCCGGCCAGACCCTGCAGGAGTGCCAGGCGGACGTCGAAGCCGCGCTGGCCTGCGGCACCACGCACCTGTCGCTGTACCACCTGACGCTGGAGCCGAACACGCTGTTCGCGAAGTATCCGCCGGCATTGCCCGACGACGACACGGCGTACGAGATGCAGGACTGGATCGAAGCGCGCACGGCCGCGGCGGGCTATCGGCACTACGAGACTTCGGCCTATGCAAAGCCGCACCGCGAGGCGCGCCATAACCTCAACTACTGGCGCTTCGGCGACTATCTAGGCATCGGCGCCGGCGCGCACGGCAAGCTGTCGTTCCCGCAGCGCGTGCTGCGCCAGATGCGGCACAAGCACCCGGCCACCTACATGGCGCAGGCCATGGCGGGCAACGCCGTACAGGAAGCGCGCGACGTCGGCGCCGACGAGCTGCCGTTCGAGTTCATGCTCAACGCGCTGCGCCTGACCGACGGCGTGCCGGCCTCGAGCTTCCACGACTACACCGGGCTGCCGCTGCACACCATCAGCAAGCAGTTGGCCGAGGCCGAGAAGAAAGGCTTGCTGGAAGCCGACCTGACCACGATCCGCCCCACCGAACTGGGCCGGCGCTTCCTCAACGACCTGCAGGAGATGTTCCTGAAGGACTGAGCGGCCCGCACGCCGGCAACGATAAAAAAAGGCCACGCTAGCGCGTGGCCTTTGGCTTCTGGCAAACGTCAGGCTGGCAGGTCAGTACGGCGTGGCCGTGTCGTTGGCCACGCGCGCGCGCATGCCCACTTGCAGGCTGCCCAGGTTGGACTGCGTCACCGTGGCGAGGCGGCCGTCATCGAGCCGCACGTTGACGCGATAGACCGTTTGCGTATTGCTGCCCGCGCGCTTCTCGATCTGATTGCCGGCCACGGCGCCGACCACGGCACCGCCGATGGTCGCAGCGGTCTGGCCGCGCCCGCCACCGATCTGGTGGCCCAGCAGGCCGCCGGCGGCACCGCCGATCACCGTGCCCAGCAGCCCGGAGCTGCCCTGCGTGGTGGTGACCGGCTCGATCGATTCCACGCGGCCGTAGTAGACCGCGCCGGCCGGTGCCTGCGAGGTGTGGGGGTTCTGGTAACCCGGGGGCGGCGCGTTGTAGCCGGTGTTGTAGCCCTGGTCGTAGCCGCTGTTGTACGGCGCCGCACAACCGGCCAGCGCAGCCGCCGCGGCCACCGGAACGATCAGCCATGTCTTGCTTGGGATTCGCATTTTGAGTTCTCCTCTGTTGCCAGGCGAAAGCCGGGGATGCGGCACACACCGCAGTGCCCGGTACGACCATATGAGCGATGGCGCGATATGAAGGTTCCGCCATGTCAGACAGAGCCCGACAGCACAGCGCAAGTTGTGGCCGGAAATTTGCGGCTGCGCCCATGCCGCGAGGCAAGTCCCCATCGGGAAGCGTGGGGCTTGTATAATGCGCGGCCAGACCGTTGCGTCTGCATGCGGCACTGCGCCGGAGGCCCTGCGCTTTCGCGCTACAATGCCCGCACTTTCCGGAAGCGTGGCCGAGTGGTTTAAGGCAGCAGTCTTGAAAACTGCCGATGGGGTGACCCATCCGTGAGTTCGAATCTCACCGCTTCCGCCATTCCTCATTCCACCGCGTTCCGATACCCTCCAGAGAATCAGCCGGAAACCCAATAGGGGCGCGGTTTTGGGGGTATTTTTCTTCTTGCCGCCTCCACACCGCTCCGACACAATCCGACCATCGAACAGGGGTGAAAACGGGGGTGGGAAATGGCAACACGGCAACTGCATCGGCTCACGGCGCTGAAGATCGGCAAGCTGAATGTACCGGGGCATTACCCGGACGGCGGCAACCTCTATTTCCAGATCTCTGAGACTGGCTCGCGCTCCTGGATCTTCAAGTTCACCCTGCGCGGCCGGTCGCGCGAAATGGGACTGGGCCCCCTGGCTTCTGTCTCGCTGGCTGCAGCGCGCGCAGAAGCCTCAAAATGCCGGGATCTTCTTCGGGATGGAGTCGATCCGATTGAGGCGCGGAAGGCCAAGCAGCGGCAACGCATGCTCGAATTGTCGGGACCACGCCTTTTCAAAGCTGCAGCGGCCGACTACATCGCCAAGCATCGTGCCGGGTGGAAGAACGAGAAGCACGCGCAGCAATGGACAAACACGATCGCCACCTACGCAGCCCCAATCCTTGGTGATGAAGACGTGCGCGACGTCGACACGGCCATGATCGTGCAGGTGCTGCAGCCGATCTGGATCAAGAAGCGCGAAACAGCGTTCCGACTGCGTGGGCGCCTCGAATGCATACTCGATGCCGAAAAGGCGCTCGGACACCGCGAGGGCGAGAATCCGGCACGCTGGCGCGGCCACCTCGACAAGCTGCTCCCCAAACAAAATCGGCGCAAAAAGATCAAGCACCACCCAGCGCTACCGTGGCAAGAAATTCCCAGATTCATGAAGGAACTGCGCGAGCAGCGTGGGACTGCCGCTCGCATGCTCGAGCATCTGATCCTGACGGTTGTGCGCACGCAGGAGGTCCAATTTGCGAGACCCGAGGAATTCGACATGCGTTATCGCGTCTGGACTGTACCGGGCGAACGCATGAAGATGGAATTGCCCCTACGTGTACCAATGACCGATCGCCTCGTCGAGCTGGTTGAGGCAGCATTGCCTGGCGCGCGAGACGGCTGGCTCTATCCGGGCCGGAAGCAGGGGAAGCCGCTCTCCAACATGGCCATGCTGAAGCTGCTTGAGCGAATGGGCTACGGACATGTCACAGTGCACGGCTTCCGCTCGACCTTCCGGGATTGGGTGGCCGACTGCACCGAATATGCGGACTCGCTTGCAGAAATGGCGCTGGCCCACGCCATCCAGAACGAAAGCGAAGCGGCCTACCGTCGGGGCGACATGCTTGAGCGCCGGCGCAAAATGATGAGGGACTGGGCGCACTACTGCTCCGGCCAAACAGCAGCAGTTATTCCGCTGGACCAGAGTACCACGCCGCAATCTGTGCGCAACTGATGGGAATTGCTGAGCAGCGTCCAGGTGAATTCCTGGCGACGGCAACGAATACAGTGGGCCGAATTGTAGTCGACCCATTCTCTCGATGCTGGTCAACGATAGAGCTGCCGGCACCATCGTGCGAGCATTGCCTTCGGAGTTTTGGCGACGAACCAAGACGCTTTATAAATCAAGGCCTTACACAACCCGCAAATTGCAAAACCAAGGTCAACCAAGGTCACCAAGGGCCAATCCAGCCCACCACGGGTGCAATTTAGGTACAGTCCAGCTAGGCACGCGGGGAGCGTGAGAAGCGCCCCGGCGGCACCGCGCCCGGCCGCTTCACTTTCTTTCCAGTTTTGACCGATAGTTGGCGCTATGTGGATCCGACGCACGCTCAGCGAAGCGTGACATTGGGTAGGGGTGAGCCGGGCGGGCGTTGGGAATAGCGCAAGCACCGGCAGTACCCGACAAAGTCGGCTGGGTTGGTGCTTTCCGCGCGCAGCCGCACACCGCCGGCAAGCGGCTGGATGTGAAGCTCAATGTTCTCGCGTCGGGCGCGGGCCCAGCCCGCGCTGATCGCGGCTTCTAGCGTAGGGAACAACTGACGCGGCTCGGAAGTGCCGTCTATGTCGAGCGCCCAGCCTTGTTCGGCGGGCACCACGCTGATACTCGTTGCTGGCATCGATAGCTCCAACGACGTCGCCGGAGATCCTGCGACGACAAATGCCACCCCGCGCTGAAATCGTATCACCCCTTGATGTCCGGCGAGTCGTTCCCGAAGCTTCGCCGTTCCGTAATCTCGCCGTCAAGGCCGTGAATCAGCAGATCGACGTGTTCGCGCTTCGCTTGGGCGGTGCCGGAGCAAATGGCTTCTTCCTGGCTCGGGAACGTAGTTCCGTCTCCGCCTCCGGCGTGCTCCACGGTCCAGCCGAACTCCGACGCTATTACATGGATGTTGTGCACGGCTGGCTCCTGAGGTTGATGAAGCCAGTGTGCGCGCCAACTCCGCCAGGTGCTGTCAGGCGCCGTCCCACAAAAAAAAGCCCGCGAGGGGCGGGCTTCGAGCAAAAAATCGAGAGGGGTAAGCTCACGACAAGGCGATATTGGCATGACCATACCTTACTGCGCACCCCACGCCCGGGTGATCCTCTTATAGCGGCAATTGATCACCTTGAGCCGGCGCAGGCTGCAACTCCTTGGGCGACGTACGATCGGAGCCGGCTCGGTGGCTATGGCCTCTGCCGGAAAGAGAGTCATGAAGATTCGCGCGACTTCCCATAACAGCGCCCGAACATTGGGCGTCCGGTTGCGCTGGTACATGGCGCGCATCTCAGACGACGTCAACGGCGGCCGAAAGTGGTGGCCAGCCGCGCGCCGCGGTCGCAAGTCTGCCCAGTCGTCGTCGGCCACGTCTTGTGCCCAGGAATGCGGCTGTGAGCGTCGGGATCTCATTCGTCCGCCTGGGACCGCTACTTATAAAAACACAGTACATCCAAAGGGCACGGCTAAAAGTCGTGGGGGGTCGGGAAAAAGGTAACCTTGGTAACCACGACGCCAAAATCGCCCGCAAAGCCGTGTCAGATAAGGCGTTCCGGGTTTCGGCCAAAAGGTAACAATGAGGTAACTTTAGGGTAACCAGATTACCTTTTCCAAAGGTAACCTCTACATAAATCGACTCTTAATAAAATCAAGGACTTAGCGGTAGGTTACCTTTTTGGTTACCTCAGATTACCTTTTCAAGGTAACCAACCACTGCCTTACAAATCAAAGGGTTAGCTATGCTTTTTGGGGATAGTTACCGAGGTTACCTTTTTCCTGACCCCTCCCCCTCCTTAACTTGCCAGCCACGCCATGCGTGCCCTATAGCGCACAAATGGAAGGCTGTTCCTGACAACATCTCTGGAGACCTCTGACGCGTAGCTGAGGCGCATGAACCTGCATAAGGCGATGCACCCTGCTGACCGCCCGCAGCTCTAGTATTGGCGCCGCGCCCCCGGCTTCATGCACCTGCATAAAAACCACTCAATGAAGCGAGCAGGTGAGGCGGGGTCCCAACCGCGCGCAGCTTGTCAACATCGTCCCGGACCCCCAGACGCGGGATCCCGAATCACCGAAAAGTGGGATAGGATGCACGCAACAATAGTGGCGGCTGTGAAATGCCTGTCACTGCACTTTCGCCGATCAAAAATGTTTTCATACGCGTCCAGCAAGACTGCTGACCAGCATCCACTAGCCTCTTTCCGGACCCCCATCGAGGGCCCTGAACTTCGGATTGTGGAGGCTTTCTGCAATGACCTGCACGCCAATGCGGCAAGCGATGTCGCAACGACGGTCTTTGTGGAACCTAAGATTTTTGGCTGCTTCCCAGATTTGGTGATCGTCGAGTGGGATCCAGACATTGTGACGATGTGGAGTGACGGCCGAGAGCAGCTGGAAGCAGGGGACACTTATTGGTTGCACTATTTGCACCAGCTTGGCGAACTTGAGCGCGCCACAATTTGCGAGCGACAAGGTAACAAGCGCGGCACGTTGACATGGGATCGGCTGGTCGAGGCAAACATAGCTACCCTCAAGGGGGATCGCCTTTGCAGCAGGCCACTTTCTGAGGTCTATGCCGTCAAGCGCTTAGTCGCTGTCGAAGCCAAGATCGGGAACTGGCGCCGAGGCCTCGAACAGGCGTTTCAGAATACCTGGTTCGCCTCGGAGTCATTTCTTCTTCTGGATCAGTTGAACGGAAGGAATGAGCTCTTCTTGCGTGCAAGTGAACTTGGCCTAGGGCTGCTTGAGCCAGGTGCTTCACTGAACGAATGTCCGCTCCTTCCAAAGCGAGGCGCTCACCCATTGTCCCAAGCGTCATGGCTCTTCAACGAGTCGGTCTGGCGCACTTCCATACCTTCCGAAAGCCGACATTGATGAACAACGTCGCTCCCGAGCTACCTGCCGACCTTGCGCGCTATCGTGATGCGCGCTTTATTGCCTCGGGAGGACAAAAGCATGTCTTCAGTGCTACGTGCGAAAAGAATGGCCCAGTGGTTGTAAAGCTATTCAAAGCAGACACGGACATGGCGCGCTTCAAGCGCGAGCTGAGCGCCGTGACAGAACTCCAGTGCCCGCTTACGCCATCCATTTTGGAGTGGGGACTTATTGACTACCAGGGCCAGTCCGCGCCATATGTTGTTGAGCCTTTCATTCCAGGTGCATCAATACAGCAACACCTCGATGCGGGCAGTCTGCAAGACGACAATATTCTGCAGATCGCAAAGGACGTGCTGTCGGTGCTAACGCTTACAGAGCAAAAAGGTATCGTCCACAGGGACATCAAGCCTGCGAACTTGCTACTGCATTCTGATACCTCTGAGGTGTGGCTTTTGGATTTCGGGATTGTGCGCCATATGGATCGAACAGCCCTGACGGTCGGCCCAATGGGTCCCTGCACTCCTGGCTACGCGCCCCCGGAACAATTCAACGCGGTAGCTGCCGAGATTGACGTGCGCAGTGATATCTTCGCGCTCGGCGTCACCCTTCACACGTGTGTCGTGGGTCAAAATCCGTTCTGGGCTGGCGCAGCCGACGGCATGGAAGTCTTTCAACGAATGCAGACCATGCAGCTTCCGCGTCTATCAAGAGAGCCAGCAGGACTCACCGGTTTCGCCGATCTCGTAGCGGCCATGACCCAGCCAAGGCGCACGAATCGGCCGCGCACTGCAGTCGAAGCTAAAGACTGGCTCGACGACCTGCTAGCGCAACGCAGCAAATGAGGCTATACGCCCATCTCATTCGCCATGTTCGCAGAGTGGAAAGCCATAAGGTTATAAACTGGGGAGGGATCAGATTGGAATTGAGTCTGCAATTTGGCTTCGGCATGATGGAGCACTGCCGTTTTCTAGTTCGCTCGTGGGCGGGAGGGACGGTGGTGCTTAGCCCGCGCGACATGACTACATCCCAGATGTCCCAACTATCAGCGGACATCATTAGGAGTGGCGGGGAAGTCCTTGTAGACCCGCAGCTCTATCTGCCTAAAGCCAATCATCAGCGCCTTACAAGTCATGACCACTGGCCAAATGGCGGTGGGCTGCACAGTCCCAGCGAACTACCCCGTGTATTGAGTGCACTCGCGGAACGCAATAATGAATGCGGCGCCAACAAGGTAATTCTTCCCGGCACACTCGCAAGTCGAATTGACGGTACGTGGATCAGTGCAACAGAGCTAATACTTGACGCTGCCGGCCGTGCCGGAATGAATGCGGACCAAACCATACTAACGGTGGCTTTGGGATCCGATGCCGTCCGCGACAACCGACAAGTCGAATTGCTTGTGGAAGCGATAGATCGCTGGAATACCTCGGCCATCTACCTCATAGTCGAGCCACCTTCGCCGTCCTACTTGGTTGGAGACCCCACGTGGACGACAAATGTTCTCGACATAGTCGCGAGCACCAAGCTCGCCGGGAAGGGCGTCATCGTCGGCTACGCCAACCAGCAGATGCTTTTTGCCGCTTGTGCGGGTGCGGACGCCATATGCTCTGGCACTTGGATGAACGTGAGGTCGTTTACGCAAGGGCGTTTTCTGTCGGTAGAAGACGACGAGATCAAACAGCGCTCCACTTGGTACTACGCGCCGCATTTGTTCTCGGAGTACAAGATTCCTACGCTTGACATTGCGAAGAAAATCGGATTACTCGAGCTAGTGCGGACCCAAAGCCGGTATGGCAGCGAGTTCGCGGAACCGCTATTTACTGTTCCTCAGCCTAGCTTGGCGGGCTTCACCGAGCAACACGCTTTCCGACATTTTTTGCAGTCGATGCGCGTTCAAGCGGAAGAATATTCGCAACCTAGCTTTGATCAATCCCTTGCAACCTATCGAACAGCACTGGACCAAGCGGAAGCAACTCTGACGCAGCTCCGGCAAAAATCGATCACCGGGCAGCAGCGTGACTTTCTCGGTTCCGAGTGCATTGATGCAAATAGAGCTGCCCTGCAGGTCCTCGAACAAAATCATGGCCCACGGCTTCGCAGGGCATGGAGTAAGTTCGCCGGCTAGCCACTTTCATCGAAATCGTTACTGCAATTGATACTTTCCAAATCGGATCACCTCCTCGCCGATCCAAGCATTCAGCTCCGTCAAACGGTCTTGCAGTGGCAGTACTTCATTGCGGGCAAAAACCATAGCGGCCTTTTCTGCGTCTCCAAAGCCTCCGGTGTTGTTGGGAATGATGCCCATCAATTGCGGGGGCACGCGATGCGCTGCCAGTTGGTCGTCGCGCGTAACATTCTTGATGTTCCAGAACTCGTCCTTGGCGGCCACTTCTGAGACCGGCAGTAGCTGGATCCCGTCCTTCTTCCCGCCCGGCGCGTACATGAACAGATTGCGGAAATTCCCCGGCCCTTTGGACTCCTTGAGCGCCTTGCGCAGGACGTCCACGTCTTCCTGCTTCTGCGCGGCATCGGTCATGTACAGAATGAAGCCGGCGTGGCTACCGTTCTTGTAGTAGCGCCGGCGGAAAAGCGTGGCCGATTCGTTGAGCCAGGTAGCGTTGAGCGCCGACAGGTATTCCGGCAGGCCGTACACCTCCTGATTGATGTCCGGCTCCAGCAGGTGAAAGACGCTGCCTCGCTTGAAGGTGTGCTTGTCCTGCCAGTTCTGCACGAAATGGTAGGTCTCCAGATCCACGCCCCGCCGCACATACTTGGCCATCGCCGGCTCCAGCGCAATGGGCTTGCCGAACACGTTGTCCCGCCGCTCCAGATAGCCGTTGCCGAACACCAGAAAGTCCTGGACCCATCGCGCAAATGCCGAGCGCGACAGCAGTTTGTGCGGGATGAAGGTCGAGACCAGGATATTGCGCTTCACGTAGATGGGCGAGCTGTTGTGGACGGCCGCCCGGAAGCTGCGCGCCAGCCCATCCCACGGCAGCGGCGGCTCGTACCAGTCGCCCACGCGCATGCACTCCACGTAGTCGAGCAGCTCGCGCCGGTCCAGGACCGCCACTGGGTCGCCGAAGCTAAACGCCTCCACAGAGGCAGCGCGCGCCGGCTCGGCCGGCACAGGTGCGGCGCTATGGGACGCGCTGCGATATTTCTTGCGGGTCATGAGAACTCCAAAATGCTGGTGTTGGTGGTGGTCACGCCTTCGATCGGCTCGTGCGCCAGCGCGTGCATGCAGGCCCAGGCCAGATCGGCGTGGCTCGTTTCTTCAGAGCGGCCGGCCTGGTAGGTGACACGGCCGCCTGCGGCGGTGGTCGTCTTGCGGATCGACATGAAAGACGCGGCGAAGTCCGTCCAGCCGGCATCGAACTCAAGGCGCCCCTTGCTGATGACGTCGGTGGCCTTGAGGACCAGGCCAGTCTTCACGTCGACCGAATAGGTGAATCCCTGTGCTTCGGGGCGTGTCTTCAGCACGACCTTGTAGACGGCATCTCCAACCCCGGTGCGGTCGATGCCGATGTAGGTCACGTTGTAGCGCTCGCAGACCTTCAGGATGGCGGCGGCCTGCTCTTCATAATCAATGCCTCGGAACTGGTGCTTCTCCAGCGCCCGGAACTTGCCTCCCGGCACAAGTGGCGGCGCGACCACCACGAGCGCGGCGCTGTCACCGCCGCCACCATTCGGGTCGTAGCCCACCCACACTTCACGGTTGCCCAGCGGCCGCGGTGACCAGTGCCGGAAGTCCTCCCAAACCTCCCAGCTATCAACCATGCAGCGCATCAGCATCGACAACGGGAAGACGGACGCTGTGTCGTCAATGAAGCCGCACATCAACAGGTTCTCGAAGTCAGCGTCGCTGTACTCGCGGCGCAGCTGCTCCAGGTCGAACAGGTTGCAGCCGCCGCGCACCGCATCCTCGACGGTCACCACCTGGCGCCACTGCCCGTCCGCGCAGCGCCGGCCTGCCTGCAGATGCGCGTGGCTGACGTCCACCTGCACATGCTGGTCTTTCCTGCGCCCGCGGTTGAACAAGGCGCCCGACCAGAAGGGATACGCCTCATGCGCCAGGCTCGATGGTGTCGAGAAATACGTCTGCCGCCACTTCGCATGGATCGCCATGCCGGAGGCCACCTTGCGCAGCTCCTGGAAGCGCTGGATCCAGAAATACTCGTCCAGGTACAGGTTGCCGTGATAGCTCTGGGCCGTGCGCGCGTTGGTGCCGAGGAAATACAGCGTCGCGCCGTTGGGCAGCACCAGCGGATCCCCCTTCAACTCCACGCCCGCGGCGTCCTTGGCAAACTGGATGATGTAGTGCTTGAAGACGTGGGCCTGTGCTTTGCTGGCTGACAGAAAGATCTGATTCCGGCCGGTCGTCAGCGCGTCGATGAAGGCTTCGCGGGCGAAGTACCAAGTCGCACCGATCTGGCGGCTCTTCAGGATGTTGCGGATGCGCTCGACCAGGCCGGCTTCGTACCAGACGCGCTGGTAGTCGAACATCGAATCCATGAAGGCATCGATCAGCTGGGCTTGCTCGTCTTCGCTGATCGCATTGCGCTCCGGCTTCTTCCGCGGGCCCTTGTTGCGGTTGGCCACCTTCGGGTTGAGATCGGCCTCGTTCCCGCTGTCCTCATATCGCCGCACGCGCGCCAGGCGCTCAATCTGCCGGCCAAGCAGATCGATCTCCTTGTAGTCCTTCCCTTCCTTCTTCTCCTTGGCCACCAGTAGCGCCATGCGCGCTTCGATGCTGGTACCGATGCGCTCCACGGCATCAGCCTTGTCCCACTCATCGCGGCGCTTCCAGCTGTGCACGGTCACGGGCTTCACGCCAAGCATTTCCGCAATACGCGCGACCCGATAGCCCTGCCAGTAGAGCGCGCGCGCGATGCGCCGCGGCTCCATTTCTGGATCGAACGAATGGATGGAAAGAGGCGGAAGCGTAGTCATGCCGCAACGCTACCGGTCGCGCGCGCGCGTGCCACGTGAGCGGTGTTGTAGCGCTCTGTCGCACAACACGATTGCGTTGCCCGCGCGCGGCGGCCCGCCCAACATGGCAGCACGACGTAACCACACGGAACCACGACCGAAGAGGAACCCATGGCCGGCAAGAACCCGAAGTTTTTCCGCATTGCCACCGAAGGCGCGACCAGCGACGGCCGCGTGATTGACCGCGAGATGCTGGTGCAGATGGCGGCGAGCTATGACCCGGACACCTACGGGGCGCGCATCAACCTGGAGCACATCCGCGGCATCGTGCCCGATGGCCCGTTCAAGGCGTACGGTGACGTGCTGGCGCTCAAGACCGAGGAGGAAGGCGGCAAGATGCGCCTCTACGCGCAGCTGGACCCCACAGCCGAGCTGATCGCCTTCAACAAGGCGCGGCAGAAGGTGTTCTGCTCCATGGAAGTGAACCCGGATTTCGCCGACACCGGCGAAGCCTATCTGGTTGGCCTGGCTGTCACCGACAACCCTGCCAGCCTGGGCTGCGAAATGCTCCAGTTTAGCGCCAAGGCGAAGACCAACCCGCTGGCCGAGCGCAAGCAGGATCCGAACAACCTGTTCTCCGAGGCCGTGCCGGTCGAGCTCGACTTCCCCAGCGATACGCCCGCCACCGCGCCCGCGGCCGGCTTTGCTGCCAGCATCAAGAAGCTCTTCGCCCGCCAGGACAAGTCGGACGCCGGCAACGACGCGCGTCACGCCGACATGCAGGAAGCCGTGCAGACCATTGCCAAGGAAGTGCAGAGCCTGGGCGAAACGTTCAGCAAGGCAATCAGTGGCGTCACCGAGCGCCTGGACGCCCTGCAGGCCGACCAGGCCAAGGAGAAGGAAGCGTTCAGCACACTCAAGGGCGCGCTGGAGAAGAAGGAGGACTTCAGCCGTCGCCCGCCCGCCACCGGCGGTGACGGCAGCGTCATCGAAACCGACTGCTGAGCCGGCCCCCGGACAGCAACACAACAACCCACCGGAGCCAACTCAATGCGCAACGATACCCGCCGCAAGTACGCGGCATACGAAGCCAAAATCGCCGAGATCAACGGCGTCGAGCGCGTGGATCGCAAGTTCAGCGTGCAGCCCAGCGTCCAGCAGAAGCTGGAAACCAAGGTGCAGGAATCCAGCGAATTCCTGGGCCGGATCAACGTCTACGGCGTGACCGAGCAGGAAGGCGAGAAGATCGGCCTCGGCGTGTCGGGTCCGGTGGCCAGCACCACCGACACCGCGGCGCAGGACCGCCAGACCCGCGATATTGCGACGCTGGATGACCGCAACTACCGCTGCGAGCAGACCAACTCGGACACTCACATCACCTACCGCATGCTGGATGCCTGGGCCAAGTTCCCCGACTTCCAGACCCGCATCCGCGACGCCATCCTGCGTCGCCAGGCGCTGGATCGCATCATGATCGGCTTCAACGGCGTGAGCCGCGCCGCCACCTCCGACCGTGCCACCAACCCGATGCTGCAGGACGTCAACAAGGGCTGGCTGCAGCACCTGCGCGAGGAAGCACCGGAGCGCGTGATGAAGGACGGCAAGGCGCTGGGCAAAATCATCGTCGGCGGCCCGGACACCGATGCTGCGCGCGACTATGCCAGCCTCGACGCCCTGGTGTTCGACATGTGCAGCCACCTGGTCGCGCCGTGGTACGCCGAAGACCCCGACCTGGTGGTGGTGTGCGGCCGCCAGCTGCTGGCCGACAAGTATTTCCCGCTGCTGAACAAGGACCGCGACCCGACGCAGAAACTGGCCACCGACATCATCATGAGCCAGAAGCGTATCGGCAACCTGCCGGCGGTGCGGGTGCCCTACTTCCCGCCGGCTGCCCTGCTGGTCACGCGCCTGGACAACCTGTCGATCTACTACCAGGAAGGCTCGCGCCGGCGCACGATCGTCGACAACGCCAAGCGCGACCGCATCGAGAACTACGAGTCCAGCAACGACGCGTACGTGATCGAGGATCTCGCCTGCGCCGCCATGGCCGAGAACATCGAGGTGGCCGCCGAATGACGAGCCCCGCCCGCAACCACTTCTTGCGTGTGAGCGCGCAGCGGGCGGCAGCCGCCGCCGAGGCCGACAACCCGCTGCACCATGCCTCTGGCCATGAGCTGATGCTGGCGCAGCTGGCCGAGCACAAGCGCCAGCTCAAGCAAATCCAGTCGATCGAGCGCAAGGCCGACGCCAAGCGCGCCATGCTGCCGGCCTATGCGGCTTGGGTGCAGGGTGTGCTGGACGCCGACACCGGCGTGCAGGACGAGGTCTTCATGCACGTGATGGTCTGGCACATCGACGTGGGCGACTTCGCCGGCGCCCTTCCGCTGGCCAGCTACGCCATCCGCCACGGCCTGGTGATGCCAGACCAGTACCAGCGCACGACGGCGTGCCTGATCGCCGAGGAGTACTCGGCCATGACAATCAAGGCGGTGGAAGCTGGACACCCGGTCGACGTCGACGCCCTCGGCCAGGTCGGCATGCTGGTCAACGACCAGGACATGCCCGACGAAGTGCGCGCCAAGCTGCACAAGGCGGTCGGCTACGCCCATGCCGCACTGGTCGACACCACGCCGGCCGAGCGCCAGCAGGAGCGCCGCGAGTTCGCGCTGCGCAACCTGCGCCGTGCACTGGAGCTGCACGACAAGGTCGGCGTCAAGAAGGATATCGAGCGCCTCGAGCGCGAGATCAAGAACGCAGCAGCAGCCGGCGCCAAGGAGGGCGACGGCCGCAGCTGACACCGAGCGTGACCCCGCGCATCAGGCGGCACGGGGCATCCCATGGGCGCGCCGGCTACATGCCGGCCAACCCTGACGATTGCCCCGTCCACCGCCTCCACGACCAGCGACCCCATGTCATCTTTCATCGCCACCGCTACGGCAACCCCCGGCCAGAACCTGATCGCCAACGATGGCTTCTTCCCGGCCATCGACGTCGACCAGGCATCAGCCGCCATGCGTCAGGACGGCACCGTAACACCGGACCGACTGCGCGCGGCACTGATCGAGGCGGCGTTGTCGGTCAACGCGGAATTGGATAGCTGGAAGGCAGCCCAGCAGGCCGCGGGCCATGCCACGCTGGACGCCGTACCGGCAGCGCGAATCGACGGCAAGTCCGCCAATCTGCACCGCTACCTGCGCGCGCTGTATTGCCAGGCGCGCGCGGGCCTGATCGAGCGATACCGAGACTACGACGCCACGGCGGCCGGCAACAAGACGGCCGAAGCGCTGCTGCAAGCGGTGGAAGACCTGCGGCGCGACGCGCGGTGGGCCATCAGCGACCTGCTGGGCATCACCCGCACCACCGTGGAGCTGATCTGATGCGCGTGCGAACCCTCCAAGGTGACACCGTCGACGCGGTCTGCCAGCGCGTCTACGGGCGCACCGCCGGCGTTACCGAGGCCGTGCTTGCGGCCAATCCCGGCCTGGCCGATCTCGGTCCAGTCCTCCCCCACGGCACGGTCATCGACCTGCCCGACACCTCTCCACAGCCTGCCGTCCAGCGCGTGCAGCTGTGGGACTGACCCAAGGATTCGACCATGGCTGAACCCATTTCCACCGGCACCACCACCGCCATTGCCGTGACCGGCGTTGGGGCCATCACCCTGCTGCCCGGCGTGGACGCGGCGACGGTGCTCGGCGCCTTTGCCGGCGCCGCGGTATTCGCGCTCAATTCCGACGACATGTCGACAGCCAAGAAGCTCGCTTTCCTGGTGCTGTCCATCGTGGCGGGCTGCCTGGCCGCACCGTTGGCTGCTGCGCTGATCGCCAAGGCGCTGCCCACCGACGCAGAGGTGAGCCATGGCGTCGGCGCGCTGGTGGCCTCCGCGGTGATCGTCAAGCTCCTGTTGGTGCTGATCCGCGTGGCCGGCAATGGAGACCGCCTCGTCGGCTACTTCCGCGGTAACGGACAAGGAGGCAACAAGTGACGATTCTCTTCTTCATCCAGGCAGCGCTGTGCGCGCTGATCGCCATGCGCCTGCTGCTCTTCCGACGCGCAGGCGCCGCTCACCGGCCTTGGGCCGCGCGTCTGGCCTATGTGTTAATCGTGCTGGCGGGCGCCGTGACCATCGGCGTGCTGTTCGGCCGCTACGAGTGGGCCATGCTCGCTCAGAACGGTATCACCGCGGTGCTGTGCCTCGCCTTGTATGCCGTGCGGGGCAATGTGGTGGAGCTGTTCCGCATGGCGGAGGCCGACGGTGGCGGCTCTTGGCTCGTTCGCTTCCTGCGGAGATCCTGCGATGACCATCCTGCGACCCGGTGACGTTGGCGCCGACGTACGCGAGCTGCAGCGCCTGCTGCGCGAGCGTGGCGCCCAACTGGAGATGACGGGCGACTTTGACGCCGCGACACTCGCAGCCGTGCGGGCCGCGCAGGCACGATACGGCCTGGTGGTCGATGGTATCGCCGGGCCCAAAACGCTCCTGGCCCTGCAGCAGGACACGCGTCAGCCGGCACATCTGAGCGCCGCCGATTTGCAGCGTGCCGCCGACGTGCTGGAGGTGCCCCTGGCGGCAGTGCGGGCGGTGAATGAGGTGGAGAGCCGCGGTTCCGGCTTCCTGGCGGATGGCCGCCCGGTGATCTTGTTCGAGCGGCACATCATGTACCGGCAACTGAAGGCGGCCGGCCGTGACGCCGACGCGCTGGCAAGCCAATACCCGAACCTGGTCAACGCCGCACGGGGCGGCTATGCGGGCGGTGCCGCGGAGCACATGCGGCTCGCCCGAGCCGCTGACATCGATGAAGCCTGCGCACTCGGTGCGGCCAGCTGGGGACTGTTCCAGGTGATGGGCTATCACTGGGAGCGCCTTGGCTACCCCAGCGTGCAGGCGTTTTCAGCTTGCATGCGCGACAGCGAAGCCGCCCAGCTCGACGCGTTCGTGCGGTTCACCCTGACCGATCCGGCGCTGCACAAGGCACTCAAGGCTCGCCGCTGGCCAACGTTCGCCAGCCTTTACAACGGCCCGGCATACCGCGAGAACCTCTACGACGTGAAGCTGGCACGTGCCTTCGCGCGCTATGAAGCCGAAGAAAAGGAGCCGGCATGAATCGCACCCTGGCCCTCGTCCTCGCCGTCGGCGTGCTGCTGCTGGGTGTCGCCGGCACCGGCGCCTGGATGACGGATCGCTATCAGGCCGCGCAGAAGCGCGCCAGCGACGCCGAAGCGATGACCGCGAGCCTCCGGTCACAGCTCGACAGCACCGAGGCCGGCGTCATCAAGGTGACCGAGTATGTCGACCGCGTGCATACGGTCTATGTCAAGGGCGACACCATCATCAAGGAGATTCCGCGCTATGTCCCTGCTCAAGCTGATGCCGCTTGTACTATTCCCATTGGCTTTGTCCGCGTGCATGACGCCGCCGCTGCCGGCACCATGCTCGGTCCGGGTGCCGGAGATACTGATGCGGCCAGCTCGGGAATTGCACTCTCTGCCGTCGCCGGCGCCATTGCCGGCAACTACACCGTCTGCCACGCCAACGCCGAGCAGCTGAACGCCCTGCAGCAGTTGCTCCGGGACCAGGGCGCGTCCATCATCGGGGAGGCCCCCACGCCATGATGAAGCCCAACAGCCTGCGCGAAGCGCTGACGGGGGCGGTGCCGGATCTGGCCCGCCACCCGGAGAAGCTCCATGTGTTCGTGGACGAAGGCCGCCTGGTGGCTACCGGCGCCAGGTCGCTGTCCTTCGAGTATCGGTACACGCTGACGCTGATCGTGACGGACTTTGCGGCCGGATCCGACGAAATCATGGTGCCGGTTCTGGCCTGGCTGCGCGTCAATCAGCCCGAGCTGTTCTTCAGCCCGGCACAGCGCGAGGACGGTGTGAAGTTCGAGGCCGATATCCTGAACCACACCACAGTGGATCTGGCCCTGAAGCTGCCGCTAACCGAGCGTGTCACCGTGCGCGTCAACGGGACCGGCTACCAGGTAGAGCACCACCCGGAACCAGTCAACGAAGACGACGATCCGTCCACGTGGCTGCCGGCAGCGCCATGAGCGACTTCCGCACCCTGGAGGCATGGGCTGGCGCCCTGCTCTCTAACCTGGAGGCGCCAGCGCGGCGCGCGCTGGCGCGCGCCGTGGCCACAGAGATGCGCCGCCGCCAGGGCGCGCGCATCGCCGAGCAGCGCAATCCCGACGGATCGGCCTATGAGCCGCGCAAGCCGCAGCTGCGGCTAAGGCCGGGGCGCGTGCGCCGCGCGATGTTCGCGCGCCTGCGCACTACCCGCTTCCTCAAGATGGAGACGAGTCCGGACGCCGCCGTGGTGACCTTTGTCGGCCGCGCGCAGCGCATCGCCGCAGTCCACCAGTTCGGGCTGCGTGATCGGGTCAACCGGGCCGGCCTGGAAGTCACGTACCCGCAGCGCGAGCTGCTCGGCTTTGACGACGCCGACGTGGACCGCATCACCGATCTCGTGCTCGCACATCTCACCGCCTGAGACTGGCTGTTGTACGGCCGGATCTCACAACACCCGCCGCGTGACCGGTTCGCGCGCGCACGGCACGCTGGCGGGCATGGACTCCACCACCGAACTCGCCCGCCTGATCGAGAATCTGATCCGCCTCGGCACTGTTGCCGAGGTTGATACCGGCACCCCGCCGCGCGTGCGCATTGCCACGGGCGGCATCACCACCGATTGGCTGCCCTGGCTTGAGCGGCGCGCTGGCGCCACCCGCACCTGGAACCCACCGACCGTAGGCGAACAGGTGGTGATGCTGTGTCCAAGCGGCGAGCCGCGCAACGGCGTCATCCTGACGGGTCTGCCATCCGACGCGCGAGATGTGCCCAGCCACAGCGCCGACGAAACCGTCACCCTCTACCCGGACGGCGCCATCACGCGCTACAACCACGCCTCCGGCGCGCTGGAGGTGGCCGGTGTCAAGACCGTGCTGCTCCGGGCCGGGCAGCAGGTGGTGGTGGAGTGCCCGCAGACCACCTTCAAGGGCAATGTCACCGTCGAAGGCCTGTTCAGCTACCAGGGCGGTATGTCCGGTGAGGATGGCAGTGGTGGCGCCGGCACGCAAATCCACGGCAACATCACGCACTCCGGCGGCAGCCTGTCGTCCAACGGCGTGGTCCTGGACAGTCACGACCACGGCGGCGTCCTGCGGGGCGGCGACTGGACGGAGGGCATCCAGTGAGCTACCGCGGCATGAACGCCGGCACCGGTCGGATGCTGACCGACCGCGAGCACATCGCGCAATCGGTGCGCGACATCCTCACCACGCCGATCGGCACGCGTGTCATGCGGCGCGACTACGGCTCCCTGCTGCCGCAGTTGGTCGACCAGCCACTGCATCGCGCCACGCTTCTGCGCGCCATGTCGGCGTCGGTCATGGCCTTGGTCCGGTGGGAACCTCGACTGCGTGTCACCCGGGTGGCATTCGACGCTGGGGCAAATGGCGCCCTATCCATCGACATCGAGGGCGAGCGAGTGGACGGACCGCGCGCTGAGGCAACCCGCCTGCACATCCCCCTGCGCGGAGGCACCCCATGACCGCCACGCCCATCGACCTGTCCCGCCTGCCCGCGCCGAACGTGGTCGAGGTGATCGACTACGAAACGCTGCTGGCCGAACGCAAGGCGCATTTCGTTTCGCTGCATCCTGAAGCCGACCGCGAGGCCGTCGAAGAAACGCTCAAGCTGGAATCCGAACCGATCGTCAAAGCGCTGCAGGAATCGGCCTATCGCGAGATGGTGCTGCGCCAGCGCGTGAACGACGCGGCGCGCGCCGTCATGCTGGCCTACGCCAAGGATGCCGACCTGGACCACCTTGGTGCGCTGTTCGGCGTCAGGCGCTTGACCCTGACCCCTGCGGATCCCGAAAACGGCATTGCCGCGGTGATGGAGAGCAACTCGGACTTCCGCAAGCGCATCCAGCTGGCGCCGCAAGGCTTTTCGGTAGCAGGCCCGGCCGGCGCCTACCGCTCGCATGCGCTCGGCGCCGACGGCCGCGTTCTCGACGCATTGGCCACCAGCCCGGCGCCCTGCGAGGTGGTGGTGACGATCCTTTCGCGTGAAGGCAACGGCCAGGCGCCACAGGACTTGATCGACGCGGTGGCCGGCGTGCTGGGCGCGGATGACGTGAGGCCGCTCACTGATCTGGTCACAGTTCAATCGGCGGAGATCGTGCCCTACCGGGTACGCGCGAAAATTTACACCTTTCCCGGTCCGGATTCGGGTGTGGTGCTGACCGAGGCCAATGCACGCCTGGCAGCCTATACCGCGGAGACGCACCGCATCGGCCGTGAAGTCACGCTGTCGGGCCTGTATGCAGCCCTGCATGTGGACGGTGTCGAGCGCGTGGAGCTGCTGGAGCCCCTCGCCAATGTCAACGCGTCGCAGACCCAGGCAACCTATTGCAGCGGCACCGATATCCAGCATGGTGGCATCTATGGCTAACCTGCTGCCGCCCAACACCCCGCCGCTCGAGCGCTACATGGCCGAGGCCAACGCCCGGTTGGGCGCCGTCGCGTCTCCCCTGCGCACCCTGATGCGACCGGACGAAATCCCGGCATCCGTGCTGCCCTGGCTCGCCTGGCACATGGGCGTGGACGCCTGGAAAGCCTACTGGCCCGACCAAGTCAAGCGCGCCCGCGTCAAGGCCGCAATCCCGATCGCACGCAAGAACGGCACTGCCGCGGCCGTCCGGGAGGTCGTTGCTGCCTTCGGCGCCAACATCGCTCTGCGCGAGTGGTGGCAGGAGACCCCGAAGGGCACGCCCGGCACGTTCTCGCTGGTTCTGACCATCAGCGGCCGCGACGGCCAGGCCGCGACCGCGGCATTCGTCGCTGACGTGATCGCGGAAATCGACCGCACCAAGCCTGTACGCGCGCACTACACCGTCACCCAGGGACTGCAGGCGCAGGGTGGCCTCGCATTCGGTGGCGGCGCGCGCGCCGCTATCTACACCCGCCTCTCTCTTTCGGACGCCTGAGACATGCCAGGACTACTTTTCAAGCTCACCAGCGCTGGCCGCGCCGCCCTGGTCAACCCGGAGAACACCGGCACCGTATCGCGCCAGGTGGTGTCGGTCGGCATCGCAACCGCACCTTTTGCGCACAATGATGGCCTGACCGCGTTGCCCAACGAGCGCGCGCCGCGCTTGACCACCGTGGCGGGCGATACCGTCGCGGACGACACGATTCACGTGACCATGACGGACAACTCGGCCGACCAGTACACCATGTACGGGTTCGGCCTGTACCTGGACAACGGCGTGTTGCTCGGGACCTACGGCCAGGACACGCCCATCTTGGAGAAGTCGCCGGCGGCAATGATGCTGCTCGCGACCGATATCCTACTGACAACCGTCGAAGCGGCAGCCCTGACGTTCGGCAACACGTCGTTCCTCAACCCGCCTGCAACCACCACGGTAAAGGGTGTGGTCGAGCTGGCCGACAACACCGAAACGCAAACCGGAACGGACGCAACGCGGTCCGTCACGCCGGCAGGCCTCTCTTCGCGCACCGCAACCGATACGCGCACCGGCCTAGTCGAGCTGGCCACCAACAGCGAAACCCAAGCCGGCACGGACGCAACGCGGTCCGTCACGCCGGCCGGCCTCTCGTCGCGCACCGCGACCGAAACGCGCACCGGGCTCTTGGAAATTGCCACGCAGACGGAGGTCGACCAGGGAACCGATGATGCGCGCGCCGTGACCGCGAAGAAGCTGCTCGCGCGACTAAAGCTGCTGGGATTCGGCGGGGTCGGCACCGAAGGCGCCATCACCGATATGGATGACGCCACCGTGCCGGGCGGTTTGCTCTATGTTCCCGGCGCAGCAATCAATGTCCCGCTGAACCTCGGGCCAGGTGTGGCGCTGCATCGCCCGTACGGAACCGCTGGCTTTCAGCTCTTCTCTCCCTATAGCTCCGACCGCATCGTATTTCGCCGTCGCACCAGCAATGCGTGGCAGGCTTGGAAGGAACTCGCCCTTCTCGATAGCCCAACCTTTGTCGGCACCCCGCTGGTCCCGACTGCCGCCAAGGGCACAACCACCAAGCAAGCCGCGAGCACTGAATTCGTGATGGCGGCTATCGCCGACCTGGTCGCCTCGTCTCCGGGCACCCTCGACACGCTCAAGGAGCTGGCCGAGGCCCTGGGGAACGACCCAAATTTTGCGACCACCGTCACAACACAGCTCGGCAATAAGTTCGACAAGGCCGGCGGCGTGATCGGCCTGCAAACGTCCGGCTGGCCCGCCATCAACGCGCCGACCGCTCGAATCATCGACGGGGGGAATACGCAAGCTGCGAACGGGCCCAGTGGCGGCTTGGCTATCGAGTCATACGGGCCTGGCGTGCAGCTCATTGACCGGTCCGCAGGCGCTCGCAATGCTCGGTTGATGGCGGACGGCAGCATTCTGTCAGTGTCCTTCGACACCACTGCCGCGCCTGGCAGCTACGCATACCAGTTCCTGTTCAGCGCCGATGGATACATGGCAGTCGGCGGGCCGCTTTCGTCCGCTGCAGCCATTCGGATGGGGCTGCCGATACCTGGCGGAGCCGTTTCGCAGCATGGCATCTACAACAACGTGGAGTTCAACGAAACGGCCACGAGCACCGGAGCCACCTATTCGTCGATCCCGAGGGTCAAGGACGCCGCCTTCACGATGGCAAACCTTGTCGGCTTCTTCGCACCCACGCCAGTGGTTGGCGACAGTGCGACCGTGACAGAGTACGCCGGTCTTATGGCAAATGACGTGACGTTGCCGAACATTCTGCGCAAGATCGGCGCGCGGCTTCGCATGGGCGCAGGCCCTGACAAGTGGAACCTGTATGGGGACGGTACCGCATCGAACCACCTCGCAGGCAAGCTGCTGCTCGGCACTACTGCCGACAACGGCAATCTGCTGCAAGTCGCTGGGTCGGCCAGCATCGCTACCCGCCTATACCGCGGCCTGGACGCTGACCTTGCGGTCGGGGCAACCTCCATTGCAGGAATCCAGAATGCTGCCACCGGCAACGACAGCTACATCAACACGGCCCGGTTCTCCAATGACACCCAACCGGCCGGCATCAACATTGGTAAGTCGCGCGGTGTCACCGTAACGACCCAAGGCGCCGTCCTTTCCGGCGACCCGCTGGGCCATGTCAATTTCTGCGGCTCCGATGGCGTCGGCATGAACGTCGCCGCGCAAGTCGAGGTTGTCGCGAGCGAGAACTACACGACCACGGCCCGCGGCGCGCATATGGATTTCCGCACCACCGCGCCGGGGACCACTGCGCGGGCCGTGAAGATGCGCCTTGCAGACAACGGCGAGCTGCGAATCGGCAATACCGCGACCGATGGAAGCGGTGCGAAACTGCAGGTAACCGGCTATGCGACGGCTGACACCCCGCCGGCCGGCGACAGCTCGCGCAAGCTGGCGACGACCGCTTGGGTCATGTCGACTCTGCTAACCGCCTCTGTTGGGCAAATCATCATCGAGCCGCGCACCACCGCGCGCGCAGGCTGCTTGAAGCTGAACGGCGCGCTACTTAAGCGTGCGGACTACCCCGAGCTGTGGGCCTACGCTCAGGCAAGCGGCGCGATCGTGACGGACGCCGCATGGCTCGCCGGCTCCTGGGGATGCTTCTCCCACGGCGATGGCAACACGACGTTCCGCATCCCTGAGTATCGCGGCGAATACCTGCGGTTTTGGGACGACGCACGCGGCGCGGACGCTGGCCGGGGCATCGGTGTGTTCCAGGACAGCCAGAACAAGACCCACTCGCACGCCGCGTCCGCTACACCAGTCGGCGACCACAACCACGGTGCCTGGACCGATGCGCAAGGCTGGCACGGTCATGGCGTCAACGATCCCGGCCATGCCCATAGCTTCCAGACCTGGACCGGCGGTGGGGCGACCGGCGCTGGACGCGTCTCTGGTTCTTACGTAACGAACGCCGACGCGTGGGCCGGTACATCCGCCTCATATACCGGCATCTCGATCGCCGGCGATGGCTCGCACGCACACAACGTAGGGGTCGGCTACGCCGGCAATCACAGCCACACCATCACGGTCAATGCAGACGGCGGCGCGGAAGTTCGGGTTCGCAATATCTCCGCGCTCGCCATGATCCGTGCCTTCTAAGGAGTTTCCGCAAATGATGATCCACCACTACGACAGCCATACCGGCCAGTACATCTGCAGCGCGCTCGCCGACCCTGACCCGCGCAACCCCAACGCCTGGCTGCAGCCGGCATTTACCACGCTCGTACCGCTGCCCGAGCGCAATCGCTACGAATGGCCATTCTTCCGCGATGACGCATGGGTCATGCTGCCGGATTACCGGGGCGTCATTCTGTACCGCACGGAAAGCGGCGAGCCTGCCGAGCTGGGCGTCCCAGGCGTTACACCCCAGGAGGCGGGCCTTACTCCGGATCCGCGGCCGTCCGAGCTGCACCGCTGGACCGCCGAAGGCTGGACGCTCGACGCCGCCTTGGTCGCCGAGCGCACCCGTGCTGCTGCGATGGCCGAATTCGACCGCCTCATGGCGACCGCCAGGGAAGCGAACGCTGGCAAGGCAGACGCCTACGCGGCGGGCTTGCTGGACGCCGTAGGGACCGCCCTGTTCAAAGCCTGGTCCGCCTATCAGCTGGACCTGGTGCGCGTGGTCAATTCGACTGACTTCCCCGTCGTGGCCGACTGGCCCGAGGCGCCGAACGTCGAAGCCATCACGGCAGCCATTGAGGCAGAGGAAGCGGCAAAGGCCGCAGCCCGCGCCGAGTATGACGCCCTTGTGGCCCTGGCAAACGAAGCGACGGCAGGCAAAGCGGAGGCCTACGCGGCAGGACAACTCGACGCCGTGCAGAAGGCGATCTACGAGGCCTGGCTGTCCTTCCTGCTGCAACTGCAGCACGTCGCGTTGGCGCCGACATTCCCCCTCGGTGTCACGTGGCCCACGCAACCAGATGAGGCAGCCATCGAGGCGGGGGTTCATGCCAAGGACGGTGCGGCCAGTGCCGCCGAGGGCTCGTAACCACTGACCGCCGGGGCGCCAAGGCGTAGCGCCCTCAACTATTCGTTGTGCGGCTTCTGCCTACAACAGGAACCGCACGACAACCTCGCGCGTGCGCAGCATCCTGCCGGGACGATGCTTTCCATCGTCTGCCAATCTCCCGGAGGACTGCATGGCAACCGACTACCACCACGGCGTACGCGTCATCGAGGTCAACGATGGCACCCGCCCAATCCGCACTATCGCCACGGCCATTCCGGGCCTGGTGACCGTCGCCGAGGACGCCGATGCCACGGCGTTCCCCCTCGACACCCCCGTATTGCTGACGAACCCGCAGGCAGCCATCGGCAAGGCCGGCACCAAAGGCACGCTGCGCGCGAGCCTCGAGGCCATCACCGACCAGGCCAACCCGATGACGGTGGTCGTTCGTGTCGCCGAGGGCGCCACCGAAGCAGAGACCACCAGCAACCTGATCGGCACCACCAACGCCGCCGGCCGCTACACCGGCATGAAGGCCCTGCTGGCGGCGAAGACGCGTTTCGGCGTGACGCCGCGCATTCTGGCCGTGCCTGGGCTCGACAAGCTGGAGGTCGCCACGGCGCTCGCTTCGATCTGCCAGAAGCTGCGGGCCTTCGGCTATGTCAGCGCGCATGGCTGCGCCACCAAGGAAGAGGCGGTGGCCTACCGCGAGAACTTCGGCCAGCGCGAGCTGATGCTGCTGTGGCCAGACTTCGTGGGCTGGGACACAGCCAACAACGCCGAGCGCAACCTGTGGGCAACCGCCCGGGCGCTGGGCTTGCGCGCGAAGCTGGACGAGACGGTCGGGTGGCACAAGACAATCTCCAACGTCCCGGTCAACGGCGTCACCGGCGTCTCGAAGGACATCTACTGGGATCTGCAGGATCCGGCGACCGATGCCGGCTACCTCAACAGCAACGAGGTCACCACGCTGATCAATTTTGAGGGCTTCCGCTTCTGGGGCTCGCGCACCTGCAGTTCCGAGCCGCTGTTCGCCTTCGAGAGCGCCACCCGCACCGCGCAGATCCTGGCAGACACCATGGCCGATGCCCACGCCTGGGCCATCGACCTGCCGCTCACGGCTTCGCTGGCCCGCGACATCGTCGAGGGCCTCAATGCAAAGTTCCGCGAGTGGACGCGTCTTGGCTACCTGATGGGCGGCACCGCTTGGCTGGATGGCGGCATCAACACCAAGGACACGCTCAAGGACGGCAAGCTGTGGATCGACTACGACTACACGCCGGTCCCGCCGCTGGAGAACCTGCAGCTGCGCCAGCGCATCACCGACCGCTACCTGATGGACTTCGCCGCGTCGGTGAACGGCTGATAGCGGGCATTCAAGAAAGGAAACCACCATGGCAATGCCACGCAAACTCAAGAACTTCAACGTCTTCGCCGACGGCGTGAGCCACGTCGGCGAATGCGAGGAGATCACCCTGCCGAAGCTGACGCGCAAGCTCGAGGAATACCGCGCCGGAGGCATGAACGGTCCCATCGACCTGGACTTCGGGAACGAGAAGTTGGAGCTGGAGACCACCTACGGCAGCATCATGCGCGAGATCCTGAAGCAGTACGGGGTCACGCGAGCCTCTGCCGCGATGGTGCGCTTCGCCGGCGCCTACCAGCGCGACGACACGGGCGACATGGACGCGGTCGAAGTGGTCGTGCGCGGCCGCCACACCGAGCTTGACTTCGGCACCGGCAAGGTCGGTGACAGCAGCCAGTTCAAGGTCAAGTCTTCGCTCGCCTACTACAAGCTGACGATCAACGGGGAAGTGTGGGTCGAGATCGACCACGAAAACTTCATCGAGGTCGTGTTCGGCGTGGATCGTCTGGCCGAGCAGCGCCGCGCGATGGGCCTGTAAACCCAGACCGCATACAGTCCGCTGGCCCGCTTTGGGCCAGCGCCCCACCTTTTCCGAGAGCCATCATGAACGAAGTGAAGTCCGAAACCATCACGCTGGATACCCCGATCACTCGCGGCAAGGAAGTCATCACCGCCATTACCGTGCGCAAGCCTGCTGCAGGCGAGCTGCGCGGCTGCAGCCTGGTCGACCTCATGCGCATGGAAGTCACGGCGCTGCATACGGTGCTGCCCCGCATCACCACGCCGACCCTGACCGCGCATGACGTGAGCCAGCTGGATCCGGCGGACATGACGCAGCTGGCCACGGCGGTGAGCGGTTTTTTGCTGCCGAAGGCGGCGAAGGCCGAGGCCTACCCGCCCGAGTCGAAGACGCCATCGCCGACGTTGCAGTGATTTTTCATTGGCCGCCTGACCGTCTGTTTGAAATGGGGGTGGCCGAACTGATGGAGTGGCGCGAGCGCGCCAGGCAACGAAGCGGATCCGACGAATGAGCGTGCCACGCAACCTGAGACTGGAGGTCGTCCTGCAGGCGGTGGACCGCCTCACCCGACCTTTCCGCAATGCCATGGGCAGCAGCACCGAGCTGGCCCGCACGGTGCGCGCCGCGCGCGATCAGCTGAAGGAGCTAAACCGGACCCAGGCCAACATCGACAGCTTCCGCAAGCTGTCCAAGGACGCTGCGATCGCGGGCAACCAGTTGCGTGCCGCGCAGGCCCGCGTCAAAGCGCTGGCGCAGGAAATGGACGGTGCGGAGCGCCCCTCGGCCGCCATGACGCGTAACTTCAACGCGGCGGTCCGCGAAGCCCAGATGCTCAAGCAGCGCGGCGCCGACCTGCAGCAAAGCCTGGAAGGGGTGCGCGGCCGGCTGCAGGCCGCCGGCATCAGCACCACCTCTCTGCGGCAGGCCCAGGGCGACCTGCGCAGCCAGATCGCCCTGGTCACCCAGGCGCTGACGCAGCAGGAAGCGCGGCTGAAGGCAGTCGGGGAGCACCAGCGCCGCCTGGCCGCTGCTCAGGCCGGATATACGAAGGGAATGGCTACCCGCAATGCCATGCTGGGCGCCGGCGTTTCAGCGTCCGCGGCAGGCGGCGTGGCCCTGACGCCAATCGCCAAGGCGGTGAAGGACTATGTGTCCTTTGAGGACGCCATGCTTGGGATTGCCCGGCAGGTCCAAGGCGCGCGTGACGAAGGTGGCAAGCTGACGGCCGTCTACTACGACATGGCTAGGCAGATCAAGCTGCTCGGCGAGGAGTTGCCGATTCCCACCACGGCCATCGCCGAGATGGTGGCCGCCGGCGCGCGCATGGAAGTTCCTCGCGAGGAGCTGGTCGCCTACACCCGGACCGTCGCCATGATGGCCACCGCCTTCGACGCGGTGCCGGACGAGATTGCCGAAAGCATGGGAAAGGTGGCGAAGAACTTCCGCATCCCGATCAACCAGATCCAGGCGCTCGCCGATTCGATCAACTACCTGGACGACAACGCCATCAGCAAGGGCGGGGACATCATCGATGTGCTGAATCGGATCTCCGGCGTCGTGTCGACGGTCAAGATGTCCTCGTCGGACGCCGCCGCGCTGGCCTCAACGCTGCTCACGCTGGGCGAGCGCCCGGAGACCGCCGCCACCGCCGTCAACGCCATTGTCCAGAAGTTCGCCGCGGCCGAGAAGGGCACCAAGAAGTTCCAGGCGGCGATGAAGGAAATCGGGCTGTCCAGCGCCGCCGTCCAGCAGGGCATGGCCACCGATGCCACCAGCACCCTCTTCCAGGTGATCCAGGCGGTGCAGAAGTTGCCAAAGGACAAGCGCATCGGCGTGATGGTGGAGCTGGTCGGCATGGAGCATTCCGACACGCTGGCCAAGCTGGTCGACAAGCCGGACGAGTTTCGCCGCCAGCTGGAGCTGGCCAACGGCCGCGGCGCCGAAGGATCCATGTCGCGCGAGTTCGCCGCGCGCCAGGAGACCATCTCAGCCCGCTGGCAGCGGCTGCAGAACCAGCTGTTCAACGGCAGCAGCGCTGCCGGAGAGGCGATGCGCTCGACCATAGTCGGGCTGATGGACACCGTGGGAGAGCTGGTCAGCCGCTTCAACGCCTTCGCCCAGGCAAATCCGACGCTGGTCGGGTGGTTGATGAAGGGCGCCGCGGCGGCAGGCGTGCTGCTGGCCGCCATGGGCGCACTGACGCTCGCGATGGCTGCGACATTGGGGCCGCTGGTGATGACGCGCTATGGGCTGCAGATGCTGGGTATTCGGCTCTCCACGCTGGTGCCATCGCTTTCGCGCGCCTCGGCGGCCTCCTTCCTGCTGGCCCGTGGCGCACAGGTGCTGGGAAGCGTTGGCGGCCGGCTGGCGCCGGTGTTTAGCGTCGCCACCAGTGCAGCCGGTCGCTTCGGCGCCCTTCTGACCGGCGCAACGAGCCGGGCCGGGGCGCTCTTCAATGTCCTGCGTGGTCTGGTGTTGCTGCCGTTCGCATGGCCCATCCTCGCGGCTGTGGCGGCATTGGCCGCCGGCGCAGCGCTGGTCTACAGGTATTGGGCACCCATTCGCGCCTTCTTCACCGGCCTGGGCAGCGGCATCGCCAGCGCCTTGGGCCCGACGGCCGCCGGCTTCGCTGACGCTTTCATGCGCTCGGTGGCGGCGGCGTGGCGGCTGGTGACCGCCATTGGAAGCGTGGTCATGGCCATTCCGGGCGTCAGCGCTGCGTTCGGCCTGGTGCGGCAGGTCGTTGGGCCGCTGCTCTCCAACCTGTGGGGCTGGCTGACGCGCCTCATCGCGCCGGTGCAAGACATTGGCGGCGCCGCACAGTCCATGGGACAAAAGATCGGCCAGGCCATCGGCACGGTGCTCGGCATGCCGCTGCGTCTGGCGACGGCCTTCTATGACGCCGGGGCGCAGGTCATGGCTGGCTTTGCCAATGGCATCACCAGCGGGCTCGCCCGCGTGCGCGACGCCGTATCCAGCGCAGCCGGCGCGGCGGTGACCTGGTTCAAGAAGAAGCTGGGGATCCACTCCCCCAGCCGGGTCTTCGCCGAGCTGGGCGGCTTCACCATGGCGGGGCTCGAGCGCGGGATCAACCAAGGCCAAGGCGGGCCCATGAGCGCCATTGCCCGGATCACACAGGCACTGGCCAGCGTTGGCGCTGGCGTGGCGGTGGGGACCACCCCCGCGGTGGCCGCCGTGAAGTTCGATACGCGGCCGCCCGTGTCGGCGATGGCGGGCACCGCGGCGCCGGCCCCGGTGCAGCAGGCCGCGCCCATCACCATCAATGTCTACGCGGCACCGGGCATGGACGAACGGGAGATTGCGCGCCTGGTGGACGAGAAGCTGCGGCAGGCCGAGACTCAGCGCGCCGCCCGCGACCGCTCCCGACTTACCGACAGGGATTGACACCATGATGATGGCCCTCGGGCAATTCGTGTTCAGCCTGGACACCGCGCCCTACCAGGACTTCCAGCAGCAGATCGGGTGGCGGCATCCGGCAAACAGCCGCACCGGCCGCCGGCCGGCCCGCCAGTTCCTCGGTCCGGACGACGAGACGATCACCCTTGCCGGCGTGCTGGCGCCGGAACTGACAGGCGGCGACGACTCGATCGATGACCTGCGCAAGCTTGGCGACAGCGGCGAGGCCCACGTGCTCATCGAGGGCACCGGGCGGTACTACGGCCTTTTCGTGGTGGAGACCATGCAGGTCACGCGTACCTACTTCTTCCAGGACGGCAAGGCCCGACGCATCGAGTTCACCCTCAAGCTGACCCGGGTGGACGACGAGGCCGAAGCGCTGATCGGCAGCGGCCTGGGCGAGGAGGCGGAATGATGTTCTCAGCCGTCCGAGCCGAGCCGCGCACAGCCACCGGTCGGGAGCCGCGCCCGGTCTACCAGCTGGTCCACAACGGGACGAACATCACCTCTCGCTTCCAGGGGCGGCTGATGTCCCTCACCCTGACGGACAACCGCGGCTTCGAGGCTGACCAGCTCGACATCGAGCTGGACGACCACGACGGCATGCTGGACCTGCCCGAGAAGGGTGTGCGGCTGGCGCTCGCGCTTGGCTGGAGCGACGCGGGGGTGGTCGACAAGGGCATCTTCAAGGTGGACGAGATCGAGCACAGCGGCCCGCCCGACCGGCTCACCATTCGCGCGCGCAGCGCCGACCTAGGCAGCGACCTGACGACGCGCAAGGAGCGCAGCTTTCGCGACAAGACCATCGGCGCCCTGGTGCGCGCCATCGCCAGCCGCAACCAGCTCGCGGCAGTGGTGGCGCAGCAGCTGGCCGACCAAGTCATCGAGCACCTGGATCAGACTGGCGAGTCGGATGCCAATCTGCTGTCCCGGCTGGCGAAGGACTACGACGCGATCGCGACGGTGAAGCAGGGAAAGCTGCTCTTCATAAAGGCCGGCGAGGCATTGAGCGCGTCCGGTATTGCCCTGCCGATGGTCACCATCACGCGATCGTCCGGGGACACCCATTCGTTTGGCATTGCCGACCGTGACAACTACAACGGCGTCAAGGCGTTCTACCAGGACACACGCGGCGCGAAGAAGGGTGAGGTGGTCATCGACGCGTCGAATGCCGCAGCGGTCAGTGAGAAGCCGGCCAAAGGCAAAAGGGAGCAGTCCGTTGCTACGGCGCCCAACCCGGACAACGTGAAGGTGCTGCGGCATACCTACGCCTCGAAAGCCAACGCAGAACGGGCGGCGCGAGCGGAATGGGAGCGGATTCAGCGGGGCATGGCGACCTTCACGGTCACGCTCGCCCGCGGGCGGCCGGATCTGTTTCCCCAGCTGCCCGCTGCCGTGCGCGGTTGGAAGCCGCAGATTGATAACACCAGATGGGTCATCACCAAGGTCACGCATCAGCTCACAGACCGGGGATACACGACTGCGTTGGAATTGGAAATCAAGCCGTCGTCGCTCGCCGAGGCAGATCAGGGATAGAGGGAACGCCGCCTCGTTGTCGAGGTGAGCCGAATAACACCAGGCTGAGGTGCTTCACGGGCGTGCGACGCATCATTGCAACGCCTTATCTGGAAGCAACGACGTAGGACCGTTGTCGGCCAGTTTGAGCCAATCAGCCTCAGAATTCGATGACTGAAACGAGCGCTTGAGCGGCCATTGACATCACCATCCGTCGAATATCGGCCGCAATCGGAATATGGCGGAAAGGAGACGCCGCGTGCTTCCTTCACCGGAGCGGCCTGGGTCTCGTGAAGCGGGCGACCGTTAGGAGGGGCAGCAGATCATTGATGACTTGAGCTGTCTCGACATGATGTCCCCTCTCTCTTTCGTTCAGACACTGCGGCATGAACGCCGAGCCTACCTCGCCTTGACGAAGGTGGACAAGCCGTCGATCACGTCCCTGGCCGATGACAAGGCCAATGCGATGGCAGTGTGCGGCGCGCTGGCGAAATGCTGGATCATGGGTGGCAGCCGCCTGCGGGAACCCATTCCTGTACTGACTCGCGTGATCGTTACGGTAGCGAGGAAGCGCGGGTGGACCAGGTCGCCGCCGGGGTCTGCACCGGATACGTGACGCACCCTCGCAGATACCCTGAAGCCTTTGTAGATTGCGTTGTTCTGAGACATGTTCGGTCTCCGTTTATCACCGGGCATACGCGGATATCCCGGTAGGTGTCCGATTTGCTTTCGGCGTCAAGGTAGCGATGTCATCGCGAGCCTTTGCCTCTCCATAGTCAAACGCCGCATCGAGGCTGTGAAAGTAGCCAGTACCATCCATGAGCTCGTAGGAATGTACGCTGAGAAGATTGCCTCTGACGGGCCGGCGGTCCGTACGAGCAATCGAGTAGCGTACGACGTAACCGATCGTTCCAACCAACTGGGTGGGACCGAGGTGTTGCTCAACTTCGATCAACACTTCGTATTCACCGATCGTGACGCGTCTTTGCATATCTGACCTCCGCTCTCGGCCTCCGTTCATTCATCCGGACCAAGAATAACGTCCACGGCGGCGCGCCCTGCCAGTTCCGCCACGAGGTAAGCCCAACGCCTGGAATACGGTCCGCCAAAGACTTTGATTCGCCTACCAATCGCCGCGACGCCCGGCGGCCTCATGGGTCCCTCGACCTGGAACCAGATATCGAACATGTCCTTGAATGACATATGGAGATCGACATGGATATCGAACCCACGATACTCGGTCACGCGCTCCATAGCCATCTTCAATATTCCTGGAGTGAATTTGTCAACGTAATGCTCTACCCAGTAGCAATCAAAGCTGATCTGAGTCCGGAGCAGCAGGATCGAACCATAGGCACCTGCCCACTAGGTCGCCAAACTTCCCGGAGACAGTTTGGCTTCGCTGAGTAACATACGTTTCCGGGAGGGCATTGGCACGGCCGAACCGAAGCGGCAATCATACCCACCTGAAGTTCGGCATCACGTCACGATGCTCGTCTACCCCGACTCCGCCCAATTCGTTGATGACCTGCTTCAAGGCCTCCTTAGATTTCGAATCGCAGCTGGCTATCATCAGGAAGTGGCCGGGTGTCGTTTGCGCATTCTGCCGCCACAGCCCAAGGCGGCCGATCCTGACGCCGACCAATCCGCCGGCCCACCAGCCGATGATCGCGCCAAGCATGACAGCACCAACATACGCAACGGCCGTGGCACCGGCGCCCACGGAGACTCCATATCGCAAGATGACAAGCGCGCCCACAACCGCGCCGACGAATATTCCGGCGAGCGCCGCCTCTTCGCGGTACGTAGTCTGGCCGATGTCGGTCGCAGGAAAACCCTCAACTGGCTGATTGTCGCGCTGGACAAACCACGGCCCTTTGACGCGGGCCGGGGTACCGGCCAAATCGCCGCATCGCACTTGTGCCAGTCGTGCCGTGGCGGTGTCTTTCAGACTGAAATACAACAGCGTACGCATGAAGTCACCTCAATCTCGGTTTCCATTTCTAGCGAGCCGGCGGATGCCAGCCTGACTACCGCGACCGATGCTCCTGATGGCCCTGGTTCGAGTACAGGACGGTGAGCGCAGGTCTGGCCAGCCTTCGTTGACAGCGCGATCCCAGTCAATCAGCAGCGTGATGGCCTGATGCCATCTTGACGCTGCCAATCGCATGACGCCGAATCGCTGGGTGTTGTTTCCCTTCTGCGGCCTGCCTTCCAGGCGGTCGCGTAGAAGGCGCGTGACATGGATCGTCCGGTAAGTGGTCTCGGTGGATTCTCTCGGCACGATATCTTCCTTCATTGCCTGCCAGGGTGGCATGGGAACGGCAGTGTTGAACAGCTGTCACCGTTGTGGGCGCTGATCTTCCAGTGCCGACGGGTAATCATTTCCACCCATAGCGCATTGCTCAGGATCGTTACGGCATCTTCATTACGATGAGAGCACGGCTGCGCCAACCTGAAACGCGGAAGCGCAGCAACGAAGGCGGACACCAGCTTTTCGATCGGACTTGCGGAGAAGCGTCTCTCTCGCCAGACCTCGATTGCACCGATCCTGGCGAAAGATTGTCTTGCGTGGCTAATGGGGGATTGGGCGAACGGCGGTCGCCTCGTGGCATCTTGCATGAATGTTCCCGGAATCCCCATGAGTGACTTCAGGAGTCACCAGTCCTAAGACGTCATCGAGGGGGAGAGCCCGGAAACGAGTGCTTGGCAGACCAGAAGCACTTCGCTTCTGAAACGCTGCACCTAGTAGTATAGAGGGGTGATGCACATCGCCCTAACCCGCTTACAAATTGGCCAGGCTGCAGGCGCTGCGTCACGCACCTGCGGTGCCTGCTGGCGCGGACCGTTCGCCCGCTTCTGACGCTACACTGAATTGGATGGCCAGAGCCGTTGCCCCGGACGACATCGTCTCCGCCTCCATGTAGCCACAAGGTCCGAAATGAACCGCCTTCGGTACTCGGTGAACCTGTCCTATGAGATCCTGGATCCCACGGCAGACTTTCTGTTGCTTGTCGAAGCGGCAAAAACTGCAAGACAGTTCGTCGTCTCCGAGCATCTGGCGCTCACGCCACCGTTGCACGCCGCTCGCCACACGGGCCCACTCTGCAACCGCCTGCTCAGAATACGTGCGAATACGGGCCCGCTGGCCATCCGCTATGAAGCGGTGGTGGACATCGACCATCGCCTGGACGACGGCATGTCATTGACAGAGGTACCCGTCGCCGAACTCCCCTTCGAGGTACTTTCCTACCTGGCCCCGAGCCGGTATTGCGAATCCGACCGCATGATGGAATTCGCCATGCGCGAGTTTGGCGCCATGCGCCCCGGCTATTTGCGTGTGTACGCGATCCGGGAGTGGGTGCGCAACCATGTGCGCTTTCTTTCGCGATGCACCAATGAGCGCACCTCGGCGATCGATACGATTGTCGAGCGCACCGGCGTATGCCGGGATTTTTCTCACCTGATGATCGCGATCTGCCGCGCCCTGAGTATTCCCGCCCGTATGTCCAGCAGCGTGGACTATGGCGCCGATCCTGCCTTGGGCGCGCCGGACTTTCACGCCGTGGTCGAGGTGTTCCTGTCGGGCGGCTGGTACCTGCTCGATCCCTCGGGAGTGTCCATTCCGACTGGCCTGCTGCGCATCGGCACCGGCCGGGATGCCGCCGACATTCCGTTTGCCGCCATATTCGGTAAGGTCGCGTCGGAGCGGCCTTTTATCGAGATCCAGCCAATAGCCGACCCGGCTGCCGGCATTGGCCTGCCACTCGCAACGACAAGCGCCATCTCGACCTGGTGACCGGCATTAGCGCGCTTCGCCTTTCATCCCCTCGATCTCCATGGCGGCGTTCCAGTCTTCGTATGCTTCAATCGGTTCCATGGCCTCGTCGACGAACGATGCCGCACGTTCCGCGGCAGCGGTCGGTCCCAGAAGAACATCTTCCCGACCGCCATCCTCAGTCTTCGGCGGCAGCAACATGTCTTCGAGAATGCCGCGAAGTTCCGGGGTATCCCATGACTTGCCAAGCCTCGTTTTTCTGTGCTGATAGTGGCGAACTTCCGAGTCTTGCTCGGCGGTAAGTGGCAAGCCTCGGAACGTCTGGCCTGTGTCAGGGTGGATCATGGTGCGCCTCCCTATCGGTCGGCTTACGTGGAATGAAGAGGTATCACCTTGCCGTGATATCGCGACTTGCCAGGCCCTTGCCCGGCTTACGACTTCCGCTTGGCGAGACCGTCGGTCCGCACCCGCGACTGAACCGTGCTAAACGGCGTTGCCGGTGCGACAGGCTTCTTCGGTTGCTTTGGTTTTTTCGCTTCGCGGTTGCCGCGTAGTTGGCTTTTTGCCATGAGAACTCCTATTGTGTTGCTTGCCGGTTGGCAACCCCAGCATACGCGCATAATCCTTGGCAAAGGGAATTACTTCGTCGAACTTCGTATGGCGCCAAGGCGTGAGAGTCCCTGTCCCTCGCGTCGCGACTGAACCCTTCCGCCTCGACCCAGTTGAGTACCCACCATCAGCAAAGTTTTGCTGGTTGTTCCTGCCCGAGGCTTCGCGCAGCCTTCGCCAGGTGCTCAGCTTGCGAGCTCATTGAGCGCGCATGAGGATCCGCGAGTGATAGCTGCAGAGGCTGCCCCGTCAATACCGGTCATTGCTTCTGGCCCCCGTGGGCGACCGAATAGGGTCGAGAGGCGTCTCCGGCGCAAAGCCGCCGGCAACAGGAGATGCCGGCGGCCGAGACCGGTTATCAAGAGCCACTGAGCAACCCAGCGGCAGGTCATCCCCGCGGTATTCCCGCACCGCCGAGATTGCGCGCAGGGGCCCAGTATGGGTCTCCGGCGCTTTCTGTCATGCACTCATACACATCCGACGTGGCCATGGTTGCGAGGGAGCCCACCGAGAATTCCTTGCCGCTCCACCGGCAAACGGCTGGAGGATTCGGTTGCAGCAGCCAGGCTGCCAGCACCACGCTCGCGAAGAGGGTCAGGATGATGGCGAATTGGGCAAATAGCAGCATGTGACACGCCGTGTCACTGCTTTGCCTGCAATCTGGCAATTGCCGTTGACCGGACCGCGATGCAGGCCTGATGTTCGGGCCGTTGAGATGGTCTAGCCATTCATCGAGATCGCGCACGATGCTGCGATAGTGGGCGCGTGAGATGTCGCTGGGAATTTGGCCGCCATAGTCCTCCAGCAAAACACGATAAATCGCCGCGGTTTCAACGCCTTCTGCAGCGGCAATGCGCTCGACGCGTCGTCCGATATTGAAACGTTGGCGTAGCAGCAACGGTCGGTCGTCTGGCGCCTCCGCGCTCAGTGTCACATGGTTGGTTTGATTAAACGTTGGTGCGGCAAACGTTGCACTGCCGCCGATGACCTGACCTACGTTCCCGAGAAATTTGAAGCGCGATTCCATGCTCTTTTGAGACGGTCGCGCAGGTGCCAGTGAGGCGTGTCGCCACGCCACCGCCCTGGTGGTTGAAGCGAGAACCGCTATTTGACGGCATGTTGCACGCAGCATGTGTGCCACCAAAGTAGGGGGTGCGGCAGCACTTCCTACTTTGTGCGCTTCTTCTTTCCGCCGACATTGATAGTCACCGGCTCGTTCTGCTGGTAGTCGCCCTCGATGTTCTTCACTTCGCCAACTTGGCCATGGAACACCATGCCAGTGCGGCCCGGCGTAGCAACTGGCGGTTGCATGCCGCTGATCAGCGCTAGTACGCCAGTTCGGCCTCGGGCGTCGAGCATTCGATACCCAGCAATTACAGCCTCTTCCTCTGCTGCCAGGCTGGACATGTTGCGGCGGCCGGTCACAACGTAAAGAACGTCCACGCCAACTGACGCTGCGATGTGCAGGAATTCCGCATTAGGCATAGCCGAGCCCTTCTCCCAAGCCAACTGGGAACCCTTCGAAGCGCCGCCCAGAGCGGCAAAGGCAGGTTGAGAGTAGCCAAGACGCTCACGTTCCTCTTTTAGTCGAGCGCCGATGCCGACTCTAATTTCTGTACCATCGCCGTTGACCATATCAGTTTTCTGTACCATAATCGGCGTGTAGTGCATCACTATCCCGCACAAGTATATCCGCCATGCACCGCGCCAAAGTCCCTGTCTCCCGTGCCCCGCGGGGCGTTGATTCAAAGAATCGGGTCACTGTCAGCCTGATGCCCGACGAATTGGAACGCCTCGCGAAGCGGGCAAAGCTGGAAAACCGCTCCGCATCGAGCCTGGCCCGTCTCTTCATCGTGGCAGGCATGGACGCCGAAGACGGCCGCGCTCCCAGCGCGTCGTGACCATTCCCCTTTCTGTCGAGGACAGCATGTATCCCGATCCGAAACGAGTGCGCGACAACCGCATCACCCTCCGCCTCGATGATTACGAGTTCGCCTTGGTCACCGCGCTGGCCAACTATGTCGGCGAGCAACCCGCGACGCTGGTCCGTGAAACGTTGCTTAACCAAGCGCGGCTTCTACTGCCCGTCGAGGCCAATGTAGAGCCTCGCCGCGCCTGACCCAAGACGACGAAGAGCCGCTCAAAAGATGCCGGAAATCGACCTGCACTTCACCGACCAGGAACTGGCCGCGTTGGAGCGCCTGCGTCAGCAGCAAGGGCTGGCGTCCCTGCAGCAAGCTGCCGAATGGCTTGCGAAGACATCCATCCGGCACGCCGCCGAGCGTATGACGGGCAAACGACGTGCTTTCAAATTGGTAGTACCTCCGGGGAAAACGCTGTGAAACTGACCTGCCCACATTGCGAATCGCGCATGAAGATCCGCACTAGCCGCGTGATATCGCTGCTCTCGAAAGAGAGCTACTGGCAATGCCCCAACATCGAGTGCGCCTACACCTGCAAGGCCATCACCTCGGTGATCTCTACCATCGCGCCCAGCATGCGCCCCAACCCCAAGGCGTACCTGCCCGTCGGCAAGGTACGTCCGGGGCTGATGGACGAGCGGCAGATGGACCTGCTGCCGACCTGACCCCGGCCTAGCCCCTCTCCCTGTTGATTCCTGGCTTCATGCCCCTACCCCGGGGCGTGTGGGACTCTTTTTGCCTGAAGATTCATGAACCCATCCCTGCACAGCGAAGTCACCGGTCGCCTGCTGCGCGACTATGCCTTCAAGTCGAAGCGCGGCGGCGAGAAGCTGGAGGACGGCAAATGCCCGGCCTGCGGCAAGAAAACGCTGTGGGCCTTCGGCAATGCACCTTGGGTCGTGCGCTGCAACCGTCTGAACCACTGCGGCGCCGAGCTGCACATCAAGGATCTCTACCCGGACCTGTTCGAGAGCTGGAGCGACCGCTTCCAGTCCACGCCCGATAACCCCAAGGCGGCCGCGGACGCCTACATGCGCGACAGCCGCGGCTTCGACCTCGCCAAGGTACGCGACTGGTACGCCCAGGAGAGCTACTACAGCCACGAACTGAAGATCGGCAGCGCCACCGTGCGCTTTCCGCTAGGCGCCGGCGTTTACTGGGAGCGCATCATCGACCAGGCGCACCGCTTCGGCTCCCGCAAGGCTACCTTCCAGGGCAGCTACAGCGGTATGTGGTGGCAGCCGCCGGTGCTGCAAACATCCAGCGCCGACGAGCTGTGGATCGTGGAAGGCGTGTTCGACGCGATCGCCCTCTGGCACCACGACGTGCCGGCAGTGGCGGCCCTGTCCTGTGTCAACTACCCGGGCACGGCGCTGGCCGCGCTGGCCGAGCAATGCGCCGCAGCTGGCCGGGCCCGTCCGAAGCTAGTCTGGGCTCTCGATGCCGACCCCGCTGGCACCCGCTACGGCAAGCAGTGGCTCAAGCGCAGCCGCGAGGCCGGCTGGGAAGCCTCGATCGCGCTGCCCAAGCAGATCGGCGCGAAGAAGCGCGACTGGAACGACCTGCACCAGCTCGGCAAGCTGTCCGCACAGGACCTGGATGAGTACCGCCACCTGGGCGCGCTGGTGGCCGCGCCGAGCGCGGCGGAGAAGGCACGGCTCATCTATGGGCGCACCGGCGTGAGCCAGTTCCCCTTCGACTTCGACAGCAAGCTGTACTGGTTCAAGATGGATCTGGAAGCGCTCAACCGCGAGATGGATGCCGTGCGCAGCGCGCACGACGACATGGATGAGTCGGAGATCCGCGACGAGGCCATGCTCAAGGCCGGCGTGGTGACGAACATCGCCACCTGTCTGCCCACCGTTCTGTACTACCAGGCCAACGCCGCCACCGACGAGGCCTGGTACTACTTCCGCGTCGCCTTCCCCCACGAATCGGAGCCGGTCAAGAACACCTTCACCAGCTCGCAGATCGCCTCGGCGCCCGAGTTCAAGAAGCGGCTGCTGGCCGTCGCGCCGGGCGCCTTCTACACCGGCACCGGCGGGCAGCTGGACGCCTACCTCAAGGAGCAGATGCACCGCATCAAGAGCGTGCAGACGATCGACTTCGTGGGGTACAGCAAAGAGCACGGTTGCTATGTGTACGCGGATGTCGCAGTCAAGGACGGCAAGCTGTACACACTCAACGACGAGGATTTCTTCGACGTGGGGCGCCTGTCGATCAAGACTATCGGCGGCTCCGCCGGGCTCTCGCTGAACTCGGACCTGAAGGGATTCCGTCATGACTGGCTGGAGCTGATCTGGCGCGCCTTCGGCGCCAAGGCGATCGTGGCGCTGGCCTTCTGGCTGGGCAGCCTGTTCGCCGAGCAGATCCGCGAGGGCGAAGGGGTCAAGCAGAAGAGCTTCCCGTTCCTCGAGGTGGTTGGCGAGCCCGGCGCCGGCAAATCCACGCTGATCGAGTTCCTGTGGAAGCTGTGCGGCCGCCGCGACTACGAGGGCTTCGACCCGTCCAAGTCCTCGCTGGCGGCGCGCGCGCGCAACTTTGCCCAGGTGTCCAACCTGCCGGTGGTGCTGATCGAAGGCGACCGTGGCGAGGATGGCGCCAAGGTCAAAGGCTTCGACTGGAACGAGCTGAAAACCGCCTACAACGGCCGCAGCACGCGAGCCCGTGGCGTCAAGAACGCCGGCAACGAGACCTACGAGCCGCCCTTCCGCGGCGCGGTAGTCATCAGCCAGAACGCCGAGGTCAACGCCAGCGAGGCCGTGCTGCAGCGGATCGTTCACCTGTACTTCGACCGGGCCGGCCAGAACCCGGACACCTTTGCCGCGGCGCGGGCGCTGGAGCAGATGCCGGTGGAAGACGTCTCCGGCTTCCTGCTCACCGCGATCCTCAAGGAGCGCGAGATCCTCGCCTCCTACGTCGAGCGCATGCCGGTCTACCAGGACCACCTGGTCAAGCACCCCGACGTCAAGCACCAGCGCCTGGTCAAAAACCACGCCCAGGTGATGGCGCTGGTCGACTGCCTCGGACACGTGGTGCCGCTGCCCAAGGAATACCGCGATGCGGCGATCAAGCAACTGGTGACCATGGCGGTGGAGCGCCAGCAAGCTATCGGCGCCGACCACCCGCTGGTGCAGGAATTCTGGGAACTGTACGACCACATCGAATCGGCGGAGGAAGACCACGCCGTTCTCAATCACGCCCGGGGGGATGGCGGAACCATCGCCATCAGCCTGCGGCACTTCGAACAGGTGGCGAACGACCGTCGCCTCAACATGCCTCCGCTCACTGAGCTGAAGCGGGTGCTGCGCACCTCGCGGCAACGCAAGTTCATCGAGCTGAGGGTTGTCAACAGCGCGATCAATGCGCGCCACAACGCCGAGTATCCCGCCGCGCCAAAGCGGCCGACCACGGTCAAGTGCTGGGTCTTCGAGGATCGCTCGGGCAATAAAGGAGCTTGAGCATGAATGCCTTTCTCGTCTATGTCGTCTCGCACAGCGGCGTGCGCATGCAGTTCGCCGCAATCGCGCGCAGCCGCCTTGATGCGCAGCTCGGCGCGCTGGACCGCCTGACCGAGCCGCCCCGCTTCTGCTGCGCGCGCGCTATCGGGAGGGTCGCCTGATGCTCCCGCTTCTCAATCTCTGGATGATCGCTACAGCGATCGGCTCGATCTACCTGCTCAACGCGGGTGCCAAGCGCGCCCGCTGGGGCTCCCTGGTAGGACTGCTGGGCCAGCCGGCCTGGCTGTACCTGACGGCCGCGACCGGCGAGCCCGGCATGTTCTGGGTGAGCCTGTTCTTTACCGTGTGCTATGGCCGCGGCGTGTGGGATGGCTTCGTTCGCCGCGGAGCCCTCCATGGATAAGCCAGCCATCACCGATGCCGACCTGCGCCGCGCCCATCGCGCCATGCGAATCGCTACGCCGTTCGACGCCATGTCCGACCTGCTGCGCACCGCCCTGGCGGCGGCGGCTCGAGCCATGGCCAGCCGCGAACGGCAGCGGACGACACGCTGCTCCGCAGGGCGCATTTCTGACCTGAAGCGCCGCGCCGCCGGCGACTTCGACGATTGACCCAGCACTGGAGACACCATGCCAGCCAGCAAACACCGCAAGTCTCGCCGGCCGCGCCCCGCGCGCACCTGCGGCTTGCCTGTGATGTTCCGCTTCAGCCGCAACGCCGAGGTGGACCTGCAGCTCATCCCGCATGTCGAGCTGAGCAAGATCCTCGACGGTACTGCCACCGAGGCCGCATGGCACACGCTCGCCTTCCGCATCAATGTCGGGCAGGTGGTGGCTTCCCTCTATTACGCCGACAACCAGGCGCTGCGCGATGCCATGGATGCTGCCGTGATGGCGGTGTCCGCAGTGGGCAAACGGTTGGCGAGCCGTGGCGCGCTTGGCGTCACTGGCGACGAGTTCCGCGCGATCGGCCAGGGCCTGAACCTGACCGACGACATGCAGCGCGCCTGCACCCGCCGCCAATTGCTGGCGGCAACGCTGCGGGCAGAACGCCGCGCAGCCGCCCAAGGCCCGGTAGCAGCCGGCCAGATCATTCACCTCGCAGAAGCAGCATGACCGACATCACGACCTCCCCCAAACCTGTGCCCTATGTCCAGCGCGTGGCGCAAATTATCTGCACCGGCCTGTACCCCGAGGCCGACGCGGCCGGCAAGACGCTGGCGGATTTCCCGAAATCGACCCGCGAAAACCTGTTGACCATCGCCGAGGCGATCCTGCTGGAAACCGCCACGGAAGCGCAGTCGGCGCAGCGCTACGCCTGGTGGGTGACGGCCCGCGACGAACTTGACGGCCTGGCGCCAGCGCAGCTAATTATTGGCGGGGCGCTCGACACGACCGAAGGCACGCCGCTGACGACCGATGCCCACCAGCGCAAGCACTTCCTGAAGCCATGGCGCGAGAGACTTGCCATGCTGCTGCAGCTGCTGGTGCTGCCGCAGCATGAGGCTGGCGCTATGGCCGCCTTCGCGCCGTCGCACTCGTGGATCGGCGCCGCGCCGGAAGCGGCCTTGAGCTTGACCCAAGACATCCGGGGGTCGAAATGAGAGCAATTCGCATCAAAGACGTAATTCAAAAGGTCAGCCTGAGCCAGTCGACGATCTACGCGATGATGGCCAAGGGACACTTCCCGAAGCCTTTTGAGTTGACTGCGGGACGTGTCGCATGGCTTGAAGAGGACATCGACGCGTGGCTGGCAGAAAAGGCTGGCCGCGCGGCGGCAGGGGCTAGTTCGCGGCGCATTTCCGGGATGGCGCAGCCACAACTGGGGTGAGAACTGGGGTTGGGGTGGGCTGACGATGCGAGACCCAAACCAGATAAGGGTTGGCGGGAAGTGTTGGGCGCCCACCGCTTCCGCCAGACGAAGAAAACGGCCCGCACCAGCGACTGGTGCGGGCCGTTTTCATTCGGCCTCGTCGTGCAGGCCTTGCTTCAGCAGCCGGTAGGCCTCGGCCTCCGATATCCGGAGCCGGTACTTGGTGGCCAGCACACGCGCCAGCCCGCGCGCCGCGCCCGGAGGGCTGTGGCGCAGCTGCTCGCGGTAAGCCTCGACCTCATAGCGCAGACGCCAGCGCCGGCTGGCCAGGTAGAGCACGCCCATCAGGCCCCAGCTGCGCCAGAACTGGCGCACGTGGACCTTCTCATGTTCGATCAGCGCCTGGCTGGCGCCGGGGCGCAGCAGGATCAGCGGGCCGGGCGTGAAGCCGTCAAACCCGCGCGGGATCAGCCAGCGGGTTTCGATGACCAGGCACAGGGGTGAGCGGCAGCAGCGGAGCATGCTTCTAGCATAGCGCGCCGGCCGCGCTCGCGCCGTGGCGTGGTGACGCGATCAGGCGGCTGCGCGCAGCGGCGCGGCCGGGGTCGCCGGCGCGCCGGCCTGGCCGCGCGAACGGCCGGAACTGAGATAGCCCGCGATCGATTCCTGCGTGACCTCGCCCAGGTAGTCGCCGTCGGCGCCCATCACCGGCAGCCAGCTGGTGTTGTGCTGGTACATGCGCGACAGCACGATGCGCAGGTGCTCGTCGAACGCCGCGGTCACCGCGAACGGGCGCATCACCTCGCTGCACAGGCCCTTGCCCGCGCGCGCGTCGCGGCGCGTGACATAGCCCAGCGCGCGCTGCGCGTCGTCCACCACCGGCAGGTGGCGCACGTCGGCATCGTCCATCACGCCCAGTGCCTCGGCCAGCGGCATGTCCGGGCGGCAGCTCGGCGGCATGGTGGCGGCGTCGCCGGCGCGCACCAGCAGCAGGCGCTTGAGCGTGTTGTCGTGGCCGACGAAGGCCTGCACGAACTCATCGGCCGGGTGCGCCAGCAGCGCGTCGGGGTGGTCGAACTGCACCAGCTTGCCGCGGCGGAACACCGCGACCTTGTCGGCCAGCTTGATCGCCTCGTCGATATCGTGCGAGACCATGATCACGGTCTTGCCGAGCTGGCGCTGCATCTGCAGGAATTCGTTCTGGATGCTCTCGCGGTTGATCGGGTCGACCGCGCCGAAGGGCTCGTCCATCAGCAGCAGCGGCGCGTCGGCCGCCAGCGCGCGGATCACGCCGATGCGCTGCTGCTGGCCGCCGGACAGCTCGCGCGGATAGCGCGACAGCAGCCGGTTGGGGTCGAGCTGCACCATCGCCATCAGCTCGCGGGCGCGCTCGCGGCACTGCTTCCGGTCCCAGCCCAGCAGGCGCGGCACCACCATGATGTTCTCTTCGATGGTCATGTTGGGGAACAGGCCGATCTGCTGGATCACGTAGCCGATCTTGCGGCGCAGCGTCACGCCGTCGAGGCCGCGCGTATCCTCGCCTTCGATGCGCACCGTGCCCGAGGTCGGCTCGATCAGCCGGTTGATCATCTTCAGCGTGGTGGTCTTGCCGCAGCCCGACGGGCCCAGGAAGACGCAGATCTCGCCGCGCGGCACCGTCAGCGACACGGCGTCGACGGCGCGCATCTCGGTGCCGTCTTTCTGCGGGAAGGACTTGGTGAGTTGGTCGAGTTCGATCATAGACGGATCCCCTTCGGCGTCAGCGCCCGCTGCAACCACTGCAGGAAGGCGTCCGCCACGATGGCGAGCAGGCTGACCAGGACCGCGCCCACCGCCAGCTTGCTCATGTTGCTCTGGCTGATCGCCTGCAGGATCAGCACCCCAAGGCCACCCGCGCCGATGATGGCGGCAATGGTGGCAACCCCGATATTCATCACCACGGCGGTGCGCACCCCGCCGAGGATCACCGGCACCGCCAGCGGCAGGTCGACCAGCCGCATGCGTTGCCAGGTGGTCATGCCGATGCCGCGGCCCGCTTCCTGGATGCCGGGGTCGACATTGGCCAGCGCGGTATAGGTGTTGCGCATGATCGGCAGCAGCGAGTACAGGAACACCGCCGTCACCGCGGGCACGTAGCCGAGCGCATGGCCGAAGCGCGCGAAGATGGGGATCATCAGCCCGAACAGCGCGATCGACGGCAGCGTCAGCACGATCGTCGCCAGCGCCAGCAGCGGCGTGGCCAGCGCGCGGAAGCGCGTGATCAGGATGCCCAGCGGCACCCCGATCAGGATCGCCAGCCCCACCGCCGAGCCCACCAGCGCGAGGTGCTCGCCGGTCATTTTCAGCAGCGTGGGCCAGCTGTGCTGCAGGTATGCGAACAAGTCCATGCGACCCTCCTCAGATCAGTCCGTGGCCGCGCAGGAAGTCCTCCGCCACCTTGTCCACCGGCTGCTGGCCGATGTCCACCTTGTAGTTCATCTTGGTCATACTCTGGTTGTCGAGCTTCGCCGCGAGCGCGTTGAGCAGGCCCGCCAGTTCCGGATGCTGGTCGAGCACCGGCTTGCGCACCACCGGCGCCGCGTTGTACGGCGGGAAGAAGTGCTGGTCATCCTCGAGCAGCACCAGGTCGAAGCCCTTGACGCGGCCGTCGGTGGCGTACACCAGCCCCAGTTCCACCTGGTTGTTCTTCAGCGCGGTGTAGACCAGGCCCGGATCGAGCTGGATCACGTCGCGGCGCGAGAACGGCAGCTGGTACAGCGCCTTGAGCGGCTCCAGCCCGTCCGGGCGCGCGGCGAATTCCATGTCGACGGCGAACGGGTGGCTGGCGTCGGCGCCGGCCTTGCGCATCTGCTCGGCAAAGGCCGACAGCGTGGTCGCGCCGCTGGCGGCGGCGCGCTCCTTCGGCATGGCCAGCGCGTAGGTATTGTTGATGCCCGAGGCATCGAGCCACACCAGCCCTCGCGCACCGTCCATCTGCTTGACGCGCGCATAGCTTTCCCGGGCATCGAGCTTTTCTTCGACCTTGTTGAACACGATCAGCGCGGTGCCGGTGTAGTCCCACACCACGTCGAGCTGGTCGTTCTCCATGGCCTGGCGCATCAGCGTGCTGCCCAGGCCGGCGGTCAGCTCGGCGTCGAAGCCCTTGGCGCGCAGGTACCTGGTGGTCATCGACGACAGCAGCAGCTGTTCGGTGAAGTTCTTGCCGCCCACGCGGATGGCGGCGCCCGCGGCCCGGGCCTCGGGCGCGGTGGCCAGCGCCAGGCCGGCGGCGAAGGCGGTCACCGCCGCCACCAACAGCACCGCCCGGCGGGCGCGGCGGCGGAGGTATTGCATCTGCTTTTCCATTTCGGTCTCCCCAGTTCAGCGCGCCAGGCCGCGGCGGCGCAGGTACAGCTGGCCGGCGGCGGCGAACAGCGCATCGAGCGCCAGCGCCAGCAGCGCCGTGGCGGCGGCACCCAGCAGCAGCAGCGGCTGGTTGTTCAGGTAGATGCCCGGGAAGATCAGCTCGCCCAGGCTGTTGGCGCCGATCAGAAACGACAGCGGCACGGTGCCGACGTTGATCACCAGCGCGATGCGGATGCCGGCCAGCATCACCGGCAGCGCGTTGGGCAGTTCCACGCGCACCAGGCGCTGGGCCGGGGTCATGCCGATGCCGCGCGCCGCCTCCAGCAGCGTGGGCGAGACATTGCGCAGGCCCTCGTAGGTGTTGCGCACGATCGGCAGCAGCGAGGCCAGCCACAGCGCCAGGACGGCAGGCCGCTCGCCGATGCCGAACACGGCCAGTGCCAGCGCCAGCACCGCCAGCGACGGCACCGTATTGCCGACGTTGAAGACCTGCATCAGCCGGTCGGCCCAGCGGCGCATGCACGGCCGGCTCAGCGCGATGCCGGCCGGGATGCCGGTGGCCAGCGCCAGCGCCATCGACAGCACCACCAGGCGCAGGTGGTCGACGACGTCGTAGAGCAGGCGCTCCTGGTACTGGCGGATCACGTCGACGCCGATCCACGCCACCAGTGCGGCCAGCGCGGCAAGCGTCAATCCCGCCCAGGCCAGCGCCCGTGCCGATTGCTTTGACATACTCTCCCCTTCTCCGGGCCGAAAAGCGCGCAGCACGCCACTTTCCGGCGACGGAAAACAATATGGGCTGGTGCGTGCGGAGATGGGGCGCCACCAGTCCCGGTTCAGATTGCATTGCCGCCATGACCGGCACGATTGCCGGCGGACGGTCTGTGGATTCGTCCGCCATGGGCGGGGAATCGCGATTGACGGGATGCCGTTGGACGGCAGTCCCTGAAGCGGCGCAACCGGCGGTGCAAGCACATCGCGAGCGGTTGGCCAGTGGCAGCGCAAGTATTGAAGTTTTCCGACGCGCCGCCGGTCCATCGGCCGTTGACTGGCAAGGGCTGGCGGGTCTTCTCCCACCTTGCTTCTCGCATCAACGGATGACAAAGAGAGCGCTATTATAGCGATCTTCATCGATCTTGTCATCTTTGCCCTTTCCCGGGGCGATCTGGCAATGATCTTCGGCCTTCACGGCGCTGTTGCCGAAGGCTCCCGACACCGCACCCGCCGCGCTCCCATCGTTCCGAAATCAATGCAGCACCTTGATGGATTTGACGCGCCGGCAGAACAATCTGTTGCCCGGACGCCATCTACTCTTTCCCCGCCAAACCACTAAATTGACGAGGTAGCTGAAACGACGGACCGCCGCCATCGCGGCCGCGGACCGCCCCACAGGAGCAAGACATGGACACCCGTACCCTCGCCACCATTCCCGCCGCCGCCGCCGAAAGCGTGACGCGCTCGCGCACCGTCGACCGCGTGGTGCGCGGTATCGCCACCTCGGACGGCGCCGGCGTCAAGCTGACCCGCGTGCTGACGCAGAACCTGCAGCGCCGGCTCGATCCGTTCCTGATGCTCGATGCCTTCGGCACCGACAGCAAGGACGACTACATCGGCGGCTTCCCCGATCACCCGCACCGCGGCTTCGAGACCATCACCTACATGCTGGCCGGGCGCATGCGCCATCGCGACAGCGCCGGCAACGAGGGCCTGCTGCAGAACGGCGGCGCGCAATGGATGGTGGCCGGCGCCGGCGTGGTCCACTCGGAAATGCCCGAGCAGGAAGACGGCCGTATGGAAGGCTTCCAGCTGTGGCTGAACCTGCCGGCCGCCGACAAGATGACGGCGCCGTGGTACCGCGACCTGCCCGCCGCCGAGATCCCGACGGTGGCGCTGGAGCATGGCGCCACGGTGCGCGTGCTGGCCGGCGCCAGCCATGGCGTGGCCGGCGCGATCACGCGGCCGGTGACCGAGCCGGTCTACCTGGACGTCGAACTGCCGGCTGGACAGGACTTTGCGCAGGCCCTGCCGGCCGGGCATAACGCCTTTATCTACGTGTACAGGGGCGAAGTCTCGGTCGGCGCGGGCGACGACCGCGCCGTGGTCGAGGCGCAGCGCATGGGCGTGCTGGACAACGCCGGCCAGGCTGATGGCGTCATCGTCAGGGCCGAGGCCGACGCGCGCTTCCTGCTGATCGCCGGCCGGCCGCTGAACGAGCCGATCGCGCAGTACGGCCCGTTCGTGATGAACACGCAGGAGCAGATCTACCAGACCCTGGCGGATTTCCGGGATGGAAGGTTTGCGACGGCGACGAGCGCGTAACCCGTCGCCCGATCTGCTCGCGGGCGTTACAAGACCGCCGCCTCCGGCAAGGAGGCGGCGGTTTTTTTGTGCTTGCGCCGGCATGCGATTTGCAACCACCCGCCAACCGTTGCGCAGACTGGACACGAGCCCGATTCAGGCCTTCCGGCCCGCGCACACTTATATAATTCTTCACCAATATCCGGCATCACGAACCCATGATGAATGCTGCAATGCGTCGCGGCGATGCTGCGCCACGCACTGCCGCGCTTTGACGCATTCGCCGTTGCTGCCACAACAACAACCCGAGCCGCCTCAGTGACACCACAACTCCCTCCCCGGCTGGCGCTGGCCCATATCAGCAAGCGCTACCCGGGCGTCGTCGCCAACGACGACGTCAGCCTCAGCGTTGCCCCCGGCGAGATCCATGCCGTGCTCGGCGAAAACGGCGCCGGCAAGTCCACCCTGATGAAGATCATTTTCGGCGCGGTCCGTCCGGATGCCGGCGAGATGCACTTCAACGGGGCGCCGGTCAGCATCGGCAGCCCGCACGACGCCCGCAACCTGGGCATCGCCATGGTGTTCCAGCATTTCTCGCTGTTCGACACGCTGACCGTGGCGGAGAACATTGCGCTGGGCCTGCCGGCCGCACAGCAAGGCAACATGAAGCAGCTGGCCGAGCGCATCCGCGCCACCGCCGAGCGCTACGGCCTGCCGCTCGAGCCGAACCGCCATGTGCACACGCTGTCGGTGGGCGAGCGCCAGCGCGTCGAGATCGTGCGGGCGCTGCTGGCCAGCCCGCAACTGCTGATCCTGGACGAGCCCACCTCGGTGCTGACGCCCCAGGCCGTGGACACGCTGTTCGTCACGCTGCGCCAGCTGGCCGCCGAAGGCACCAGCATCCTATATATCAGCCACAAGCTCGACGAGATCCGTGCGCTGTGCCATCACGCCACCGTGATGCGCATGGGCAAGGTCACCGGCGTCTGCGATCCGCGCCAGGAGACCGCGGCGTCGCTGTCGCGCCTGATGATCGGCGGCGAACCGCCGCGCGAGACGCGCGTGGCCGCGCAGCGCGGGCCGGTGCGCCTGAGCGTGCAGGGCCTGTCGCTGCCGCGCGCGCATGCGTTCGCGACCGAGCTGAGCCAGGTTGCGCTCGACGTCCACGCGGGCGAGATCGTCGGCATCGCCGGGGTGTCGGGCAACGGCCAGCAGGAGTTGCTGGCCGCGCTGTCCGGCGAAGACACGCGCGCCGATGCCACCTCGGTGCAGATCGACGGCAAGGCGGCGGGCCGCCTCGATGCGCGCCGGCGCCGCCGCGCCGGGCTGGCCTTCGTGCCGGAAGAGCGCCTGGGCCGCGGCGCGGTGCCGGGCATGAGCCTGGCCACCAACATCCTGTTGTCGCACCAGACCCCGCCCTATGTCCGGCAAGGCATGATCTCGCCCGGCGCCGCCAGCGGGCTGGCGTCGGCGGTGATCAACCGCTTCCGCGTCAAGGCCAGCGGTCCGCAGGCGCTGGCGCGCAGCCTGTCGGGCGGCAACCTGCAGAAATTCATTGTCGGCCGCGAGATCGAAAGCGGCCCGAGGGTACTGATCGTGGCGCAACCCACCTGGGGTGTGGACGTGGGCGCCGCGGCGCAGATCCACAACGAGATCCTGGCGCTGAAGGCCACCGGCTGCGCCATCCTGGTGGTATCGGAAGAGCTCGACGAGCTGTTCGCGATCTGCGACCGGCTGCATGTGATCGCCAAGGGCCGGTTGTCGCCCTCGGTGGCGACCGAGACCGCCACGCGCGAGCAGGTGGGGCTGTGGATGAGCGGCTTGTGGCCAGGCGGACCGGCCCAGGCCCATGCCGGAGGGGAGGTGGCAAGCCATGGCTGATGTGCGCACCCTGCTGCCCCGTTCCCCCCTGACGCTGGCGCCGCGCGGCGTGCCCTCGCGCGCGATGGCCTATGCCTCGCCGGTGCTGGCGCTGGCGCTGACGCTGCTGTTCGGGGCGCTGCTGTTCCTGGCGCTCGGCAAGGATCCGGTGGCGGCGCTCAAGGTGTTCCTGGCCGATCCTCTGCGCGACAAGCGCGCGATCGGCGAGGTGCTGCTCAAGACCGTGCCGCTGGTGCTGTGCGCGCTGGGCCTGTCGGTGTGCTACCGCGCCAACGTGTGGAATATCGGCGCCGACGGCCAGCTGGTTGCCGGCGGCATCTGCGCCGGCGCGGCGGTGCTCTATTTCGATGTGCCGGGGCAGACCATGAACGGCACCGTGGTGCTGGTGCTGGCGTCGCTCGCCGGCATCGCCGGCGGCATGGCGTGGGCCTCGCTCACCGCGCTGCTCAAGGACCGCTTCAACGCCAACGAGATCCTGGTATCGCTGATGCTGACCTATATCGCGCAGCAGTTGCTGCTGTGGGTGGTCAACGGGCCGCTGAAGGACCCCAACGGCATGAACTTCCCGCAATCGAAGGTGTTCTCGTCCGAGTACCTGCTGCCCAACCTGATGTCGGGTTCACGGCTGCACGCCGGCTTTGTCGTGATGCTGGTGCTGGTGGCGGTGATGACCGTGTTCGTGTTCCGCAGCTTCGCCGGCTACCGGCTGCAGGTCGGCGGCACCGCGCCGGCGGCGGCGCGCTATGCGGGCTTCTCGGCGCGCAGCGCGCTGTGGAGCGCGCTGCTGATCTCGGGCGCCACCGCCGGCCTGGCGGGCGCGTTCGAGGTGGTCGGTCCGATCGGACAGCTGCTGCCGTCGATCTCGCCGGGCTACGGCTTCACCGCCATCATCGTCGCCTTTATCGGGCGGCTGCATCCGGTCGGCACCGTGTTCGGCGGCATCATGATGTCGCTGTTCTATATCGGCGGCGAGATGGCGCAGTCCCGGCTGGGCCTGCCATCGGCGATCGGCTGGGTGTTCCAGGGCATGCTGCTGTTCTTCCTGCTGGCGTGCGACACGCTGATCGACAACCGCCTGCGCTGGCGCGCCACCACGGCCTGAGCGGAGCACACCAAGACCATGGAACAACTCGCCCCCCTCATCGCCACCGCCATCAACGCCGGCACGCCGCTGCTGCTGGCCGCGCTGGGCCTGCTGATCAACGAACGCTCGGGCGTGCTCAACCTGGGCGCCGAAGGCATGATGCTGGTGGCCGCGGTGGCCGGCTTCATGGTCGGCTACCAGACCCAGTCGCCCATGCTCGGCTTTGCCGCCGGCGCGCTGGCCGGCATGCTGATGGCCACCCTGTTCTCGTGGCTGGCGCTGGTGCTGGCCACCAACCAGGTCGCCACCGGGCTGGCGCTGTCGATCTTCGGCACCGGCCTGTCGGCCTTCATGGGCCAGCGCTTCGTCGGCTACGCCATGCCGGCGCAGGCCAAGGCCGTGCCGGGCCTTGCCGACCTGCCCTTTGTCGGGCCGGCCTTCTTCCAGCATCACTGGATGGTGTATTTCAGCCTGATGCTGTGCTTCGCCATCATGTGGTTCCTGTTCCGCACGCGCGCCGGGCTGACGCTGCGCGCGATCGGCGAATCGCCGGAGTCGGCGCATGCGCTGGGCTACCCGGTGCGCACCATCCGCTTCGGCGCGCTGCTGTTCGGCGGCGCCTGCTGCGGGCTGGCGGGCGCCTACCTGTCGCTGGTCTATACCCCGATGTGGGTCGAGAACCTGGTGGCGGGCCGCGGCTGGATCGCGCTGGCGCTGACCACCTTTGCCACCTGGCGCCCGGGCCGCGTGCTGGTGGGCGCGTGGCTGTTCGGCGCCGTGACCATCCTGCAGTTCTACCTGCAGGGGATCGGCGTAGCAGCGCCACCGCAGTTCCTGTCGATGCTGCCGTACGCCGCCACCATCGTGGTGCTGGCGCTGATTTCGCGCAATCCCGCGTGGATACGCCTGAACATGCCGGCGTCGCTGGGCAAGCCGTTCCGCCCCGGCAACGCCTGATCGTTTTTTTGACGGAAATCCCCGAGCTACAACCATTCACACAAGGAGAAATCATGATCGTCACGCGCAGGAAGACCCTGGCGGCGCTGGCCGCCACCGCCGTGCTGGCCCTGGCCGGCTGTGGCAAGAAAGAAGCCGACAAGCCCGCCGAGCCCGCCGGCGCCGCTTCCGCGCCCGCTGCCGGGCAGGCAGCCGAGCCGCTCAAGGTTGCGTTCGTCTATATCGGCCCGGTCGGCGATGCCGGCTGGACCTTCGCGCATGACAACGGCCGCAAGGCCGTGGAAGAAAAGTTCGGCAGCAAGGTCAAGACTACCTTCGTCGAAAACGTGCCGGAATCCGCCGCCGACGCCGAGCGCGTGTTCCGCGACCTGGCCAGCCAGGGTAACAAGCTGATCTTCGGCACCACCTTCGGCTACATGGAGTCGATGCTCAAGGTGGCGAAGGAATTCCCGGACGTGAAGTTCGAGCACGCCACCGGCTTCAAGACCGCCGACAACCTGGCCCAGTACGACGTGCGCACCTATGAAGGCGCCTACCTCGCGGGCGTGGTCGCCGGCAAGATGAGCAAGACCGGCAAGATGGGCGTGGTGGCCTCGGTGCCCATCCCCGAAGTGATCCGCAATATCGACTCGTTCACGCTGGGCGCGCGCAGCGTCAACCCGAACGCCACGGTCAAGGTGGTGTGGGTCAACAAGTGGTTCGATCCGGGCAAGGAACGCGAAGCCGCGACCACGCTGATCGGCCAGGGCGTCGACATGCTGATGCAGAACACCGACTCCGCCGCCGTGGTGCAGACCGCGCAGGAGAAGGGCGTCCATGCCTTCGGCTGGGACAGCGACATGACCAAGTTCGGCGACAAGGCCCACCTGGCCGCGTCGGTGATCTCGTGGGGCGTCTACTACAACAAGGTGGTCGAGGACGTGCTCAACAACCAGTGGAAGAACAGCACCACGTGGTGGGGCCTGAAGGAAGGCATGATCGACCTGAAGAGCTACAACGCCGACGTGCCGGCCGACGTCAAGGCGCTCGTCGACGAGCGCAAGAAGGGCATCATCGACGGCACCGCGCCGATCTGGAAGGGCCCGATCAAGGACAACACCGGCAAGGAACAGCTGGCCAAGGACCAGGTCGCGGACGACAAATTCCTGCACGGCGTGAAGTTCTATGTCGAGGGGGTGGAAGGGAAAATCCCGGGTTGAGCACCTTCCCGCACCTCCGGAACTTGAAGCCCGCGAGACCGGCCCAACCTCTCTGCGTATGCGCCAGAGTCTGGCGCCCGCCATGTGAAGGAGGCCTCTCATGTTGAAGCGTTTTTCGGCCCTGTGGACGCTGGTTCGCCGCGACGGGCGCCTGTTCTGGTATGCGCTGCGCCACCCGGATGCCCCGGCATGGCTGAAGCCGGCTGCGCTCGGCCTGTTGCTGTACGCGATTTCGCCGATCGACCTGGTACCTGACGTGGTCGCGGGCCTCGGCATCATCGACGACGTGGTGCTGATCCCGCTCGCAGTCCACCTGATCCTCAAGCGCCTGCCGCCGCATATCCTGCGCCAGGCGCAGGCACGCGCGACTGCGACCACGGTGCGGCCGCACTGACGCCCCCAACAAAAAATCCCCGGGACACCGAGTGCCCCGGGGATTTTTCTTGCCCGCGCAGAACCGCTTTCAGTGCGGCAGCAGGACGGTCGAGCCGGTGGTCTTGCGCGATTCCAGGTCGCGGTGCGCCTGCGCCACTTCAGACAGCGCGTAGCGCTGGCGGATGTCGACCTTCACCTTGCCGGTGGTGACGGCATCGAACAGGTCCGCCACCATCGGCTCGAGCAGTTCGCGGTGCACCACGTAGGTCATCAGCGTCGGCCGCGTCAGCCGCAGCGAGCCCTTGTTGCCCAGCACCGACAGGTCGAACGGCGGCACCGGACCCGAGGCGTTGCCGAAGCTGACCATGGTGCCGCGCGGCGCCAGGCAGTCGAGCGAGCCGCGGAAGGTATCGGCGCCGATCGAGTCATAGACCGCCGGCACGCCCTTGCCGTTGGTGATCTCACGGACCCGCTCGACGAACGACTCGCGCGTATAGACGATGGTGTGGGCGCAGCCGTTGGCGCGCGCCAGCTCGGCCTTTTCGTCGCTGCCGACGGTGCCGATCACGGTCACGCCCAGCGCCTTCAGCCACTGGCACGCGATCAGGCCCACGCCGCCCGCGGCCGCGTGCAGCAGCACGGTGTCGCCCGGCTGCACCTTGTAGCTGTCGCGGATCAGGTACTGTGCCGTCAGGCCTTGCAGCATCATCGCCGCGGCGGTATCGAACGGGATCGCATCGGGCAGCCGCACCACGATGTCGGCCGGCATCACCCGCACCTGCGCATAGGCACCGGTAGGACGGCCGGCATAGGCCACGCGGTCGCCCACGGCCACATGGCGCACGCCCTCGCCCACCGCCTCGACCACGCCGGCGCCTTCCATGCCCAGCCCGCCCGGCAGCGGCTGCTTGTACAGCCCGGTGCGGAAATAGACATCGATGTAGTTCAGGCCCACCGCCTCGTGGCGCACGCGCACTTCGCCGGGGCCGGGGTCGCCCACCTGTACATCGACCCACTGCATGACTTCGGGACCGCCGGTCTGCTCGATCCGGATGGCTTTGCTCATCTGCGTCGCTCCTTGTTTTGGTGAGGCATCGATCGGGAATGCGGAGTACTTCAGCCGGCCTGCGCCGCGCCGTTCTCGCGCGCAAGCCCCGCCAGCAGCAGCTCGGCGCTGGCCACGTTGGTCGCGCACGGCACGTTGTGCACGTCGCAGGCGCGCACCAGCGCGTTGATATCGGGTTCGTGCGGCTGCGGCGTCATCGGGTCGCGCAGGAACACCACCGCGCTGACGCGGCCTTCGGCCAGCTGCGCGCCGATCTGCAGGTCGCCGCCCCACGGGCCCGACAGCATGCGCGTGACGTCCAGCCCGACTTCGTCGATCAGGCGCCCGCCGGTGGTGCCGGTGGCAAGCAGTTCGCACTGCGACAGGAAGTCGCGATGGCGTGCGGCGAAGGCGACGATGTCGTCCTTCTTGTGGTCATGGGCGATCAGCGCGATACGGGGCCGGGTCATCAGGGCTTCCTTTGCGGGGTACGGGTAAGGTCAGGACACTGCGGATCAGAACGTGCCAGGGAAGGCGCCGCCGTCGAGCAGGATGTTCTGGCCGGTGATGTAGCCGGCGTGGCGGCTGCACAGGAAGGCGCAGGTGGCGCCGAACTCGGCCGGGTCGCCGAAGCGGCGCGACGGGTTGGCCGCGGCGCGGCGCTGCGCCACTTCCTCGACGCTCAGGCCGGCCTTCTTCGCGCCGCCTTCCATGGTCTTGAACAGCCGGTCGGTATTGAACGGACCGGGCAGCAGGTTGTTGATGGTGACGCCGTGCTGCGCCACTTCGCGCGCGACGCCGGCAACGAAGCCGGTCAGGCCGGAGCGCGCGCCGTTGGACAGGCCCAGCACATCGATCGGCGCCTTGACCGCGCCGCTGGTGATATTGATGATGCGGCCCCACTTGCGCGCGATCATGCCGTCGACGGTGGCCTTGATCAGCTCGATCGGGGTCAGCATGTTGGCGTCCAGCGCGGCCAGCCAGTCGCTGCGTTCCCAGTCGCGGAAATTGCCCGGCGGCGGGCCGCCGGCGTTGTTGACCAGGATGTCGAGGTCGCCGAGCTTGGCGGCGGCATCCAGCGCCGCCTTGCGGCCCTCGGGCGTGGTGATGTCGGTCGCCACCGCGATCACGCGGCGGCCATGGCGCGCGCGCAGGTCGGCCGCGGCCTTTTCCAGCGCCTCGACGCCGCGCGCCACGATCACCACGTCGACGCCCTCGGCGGCCAGCGCATCGGCGCAGGCAAAGCCCAGGCCCTTGCTGGCGCCGCATACCAGCGCATGCTTGCCGCGCAGTCCCAGATCCATGTGATTCTCCCTAGTTTGTTGTCTGCGACGAACCCGCGCCGGGCGGGTCCGCCAGAATCAGTTCTTCCTTGCCGACAGCAAGTACATGCCGCCCATCACCAGCGCGCTGCCGGCCAGCTGCACGCCGCTGACGGGCTCGCCGAGCAGCCAGAAGGCCAGCAACAGCGTCGACACCGGCCCGATCATGCCGGCCTGCGATGCCATCGGCGCGCCGATGCGAGACACCGCCACCATGGTCAGCGACACCGGCAGCACGGTGCAGAACACCGCGTTGACGAGCGACAGCCACATCACCGGCGCCGGCTGCGCCAGCTCCGCCACGGGCCGGCCCAGCACCAGGTACTGGATCACGCAGCAGGCGGTCGACACGCACATGGCATAAGCCACCAGCCGCAGGGAGCCGATGCGCCGCACCAGCTCGCCGCTCAGGATCAGGTAGATACCATAGGTGATGGCGCTGCCCAGCACCAGCGCGCCGCCCAGCCACACCTGGCTGCCGCTGACATCGAGGTCATGCGCGAACACCAGCACGATGCCGGCATAGGCCAGCAGCAACGACATCCACTGGCGCGTGCCGATGGGCCGGCGGAACACCAGCGCGGTGACCAGCAGCACGAACGATGGCGTCAGGAACAGGATCAGCCGCTCCAGCCCGGCAGTGATGTACTGCAGGCCGATGAAGTCAAGGAAGCTGGACAGGTAGTAGCCGATAAAGCCGAGGAACACCACCCGGCCCCGGTCGGCCCACGACAGCGGCGCCAGCCGGCGCGACTGCCACCAGCCGATGGCCATGAACAGCGGCACCGCGAACAGCATGCGCAGCGTGATCACCATCACCGCATCGACGTTGTAGCGATACATCAGCTTGGCGACGATGGCCTTGGCCGAGAACAGCACCGCGCCCACGGCGGCGATGACAAGACCCGAGCGCTGCGGCGAGGGCAGCGCGACCGGCACGGCGAGAGACTTCTGGGAGGCGGGCACGAGGGATACGGGGGAAAGCGGGCCGGCACGGCGGCCCCGCAAAACGACCCGACGATTGTATTCGAAAAGCCGCGAGGGCATCGGACGCCGCCCCGGCCGGCGGCTGCCCTGTTCCGGGGCCTTCCTCGGTATACTCTGGGTCACCTTCAGCCACCGCGCCTGCTTCGTGCCCCAGCCCGCCGACACGCCTTCCGGCAAGCCTGCCGCCGACTATGACTTCACCGAGCAGGTGGGCCATCTGCTGCGGCGCGCCTACCAGCGCCATGTGGCGATCTTCCAGCAGACCATTCCCGATTCGCAGCTGACCGCGGCGCAGTTCGTGGTGCTGTGCGCGGTGCGCGACCGGCAGCCGTGTTCGATGAACGAGGTGGTGCGCGCGACCGCGATCGACCAGGCCACGGTGCGCGGCATCATCGACCGGCTCAAGTCGCGCAAGCTGATAGCGGTCTCGCATGATCCCAACGACCGGCGCAAGGTGGTGGTGACGGTCACGCCCGCCGGGCTGGCGCTGATCGACCAGACCGTGCCGTTCGCGAAGGAGATTTCGGAGCAGACCTTCGGCAGCTTGAATCCGGCCGAGCGCGTGGCCGTGACTTACCTGCTGCGCAAGATGAGCGAGATCGACGAGGGGAATGGCGGCTAGCGCGGCGCTGCAGGCTCACTGACGCGCGCGGGTTTCTCCCCTCCCCCGCAAGCGGGAGAGGGAGTACACAATCAGCCTTTGGTTGCGGCCATCGCCGCCAGCACCGTCTCCGGCACGAACGGCGGCCGGCGCAGGCGCACCCCCAGCGCATCGAACAGCGCGTTGGCGATCGCCGGCGCGCCCGGCAGCGAGGCGGATTCGCCCGCGCCCAGCGGCGGCTCTGACTGGCGCGGCATCAGCAACACCTCGATCGGCGGGATTTCCGGGAAGGTCAGCAGCGGATAGCTGCCCCATTCGCGGCTGGCGACGCCGTCGGCATCGAAGCGGACCTGCTCCTTCAGCACGCGGCTGAGGGTCTGCACCACATTGCCGTGGATCTGGTGGCGCACGCCGTCGGGATTGACGACCATGCCGGTGTCCTGCCCCACCACCACCTTGTCGATGGCGATGCGGCCGGTGCCCGCGTCCACGGACAGGTCCACCACCCACGCGGCCCAGGCCGCGCCGAAGCCGGGAAAACGGCTGTGGATATAGCGCGCATAGGCCACGCCCCGGCCGCGCAGCCGTCCGTCGGCATCCGGCACGCCGCGCGCTCCGGCTGCGCCGCACTGCCAGCCGGCCGCATCGGCGACGGCCCGCAGCAAATCCGCGGCGCGTTCATCCGGCAGGTGGCGCAAGCGGAATTCCACCGGATCGGCGCCAGCCTCCATCGCCAGCTCGTCGATCACGCACTCGTGCGCGAACGCATTGGGCAGCGCCGACACGCCGCGCAGCCACGACGCGCGCACGATTGCCGGCGTGTCGTCGCAGCCGATGCGGCGCGCGGCATACGCGTAGGGCGGCACCGCGGTGCGGTCGCCCATCTCCAGCGTGCGCGGGGCATTGGACACGGCGCCGGTCAGCACCAGCGCCAGCGTGGGCGCGTCGTTGGACGGATAGCGGCTGGTGAAGTCATAGCCGAGCAGCGCGCCATCGGCACCAAGCGTGGCGCTGACGTCCATCAGTTGCGCCGCGCCCTTGGGCTCCCACAGGTGCTCCTGCTCGCGCGACAGCTGCACGCGCACCGGCCGCCCCACTGCGCGCGACAGCAGCGCCGCGTCGGCGCAGACGTCGTCGGCGCAATTGCGCCCGTAGCAGCCGGCGGCCTCCATGCGCACGATCTCGATGCGGTCCTCGCCCAGGCCGCACAGCCGGGACAGGTCGATGCGCAGCATGTGCGGGTTCTGCGTGCCGGACCATACCGTCAGCCCCTCTTCATGCCAGTCGGCCACGGCGCAGGACGGGCCGATGGAGCCGTGCATCTGGTACGGCCACACGTACCGCCGCTGCAGTACCGTGCCGGCGCCGCCGGCGGGCAGCTCGCCCTCTGTCAGCAGCTCGCGCCGCGTGGCGGGGTTGTCGCGCAGCGCCGGCTCCGGATCGTCCAGCGCGGGCAACGGCGGCACCGGCTTCCAGCGCACGCGCAGCCGGCGCGCGGCCTGCACCGCATATTCCTCGCGCTCGGCCACCACGCCGACGAAGTCGCCCTGCACCACCACCTCGACCAGGCCGGGCACGTCGCGCACCGAATCGCGGTCGATGGCCAGCAGGCTGTTGCCGACGAAGGCGCCGCTGTCGCGCCCGGCATACGGCGGGCGCACCACGCGGCCGTGCAGCATGCCGGGCACGCGCACGTCGTGGACGAAGGTCAGCGCCCCGCGCGCCTTGTCGGGGATATCGACGCGCGGCGCCGCGCGGCCGACGATGCGGTAGGACTCGACCGGCTTGACCGGCATGTCGTCGGCCAGCGGCAACTCCACGTGCTCGCCGGCGACCAGCGCGGCGTAACCGAGGCTGGCCTGCGTGCCGCGCACCCGGAATACGCCGTTCTCCGCTTCCAGCGCGGAGGCGTCGACGCCGAGCTGCAGCGCCGCGCGCGCCTGCAGCCACGCGCGCGCCTGTGCCGCCGCGCGGCGCAGCGGCAGTGCCGAGATCTGGATCGAGGCGCTGGCGATGGTCGGGCCCTGGTTGGGCGTGGCCTCGGTATGGCCCAGCACCATGCGCACTTGCGCGAGCGGCACGTCGAGTTCTTCGGCGACGATCTGCGCCAGCGCGGTGCGGATGCCGGTGCCCAGGTCGACGTGGCCGTTGAATGCGAGCACCTCGCCGCTGTCGCGCACGGCGATAAACAGGTCCGGCAGCGCCGGCACATAGTCCGACGCCGCGCCGGGCTGGCCAGGCGCCGGGCGCGCGGCCGGCTGCGGGGCGCGCGTCACCAGCAGCACGCCGGTGGCCTGCAGCAGCGTCAGCCGCAGTGCGCGCGGCGTGGCGGCGTCGGCCTGCGCCGGGGGTTGCAGCTGGGTTGCCGTCATCGTTCTACTCTCTTCATCATCGGCCGCCGCGCGGGGCCGCCGCGCATGTCAACGTTATACTGCCAGCCAACAGGCACACGGCAAGAACACCCACCATGACCACCAAGACTGCGGCCGCGCCCGCCACCCGTCGGGCGGCAGCCGGCACCCGGGCCCGGCAAGCGCAGGACAGCCGCGAGCGCATCCTCAAAGCCGCCATCAAGGTGTTCGCCCAGCGCGGCTACGACGGCGGCCGCATCGAACGCATCTCGTCGCTGGCCAAGACCTACGACCGGATGATCTACTACTACTTCGGCAGCAAGGAGAAGCTGTTCGTCGAAGTACTGGAGACCATCTACCTGCAGCTCAACCAGGCCGAGCAGCAGCTGGAGCATGAGCTCGACGCCGCCGACCCCGTGCGCGCGCTGTCGCAACTGGTCGACTTCGTCTGGCAGTACTACCTGGACCATCCCGAGTTCGTCGCCATCCTGACCAGCGAGAACATGAGCCAGGGCAAGCACGCGAAGAAGTCGGTGCGGCTGCGCGAGATCTCCAGCTATGCGCTGTCGGTGCTCGACGGCATCCTCGCGCGCGGCAAGGCCGCCGGGCTGTTCCGCGCGGACGCCGGCGCGCGCGACGTGTATATGGTGATCGCTTCGCTTGGCTACTTCTATAACTCCAACCATCATACGCTCAGCGCCTTCCTGGGCGAGCCCATGATGAGCCCGCCCGCGCTGGCGCACTGGCGCGATGTGATCCAGCAGACCGTGCTGCGCACGGTGGCCGTGCCCGGCGCCGTGCCGGAGGCGCATGTGCCACCCGCCGCCGCGCCGCGCAAGGCGGCACGCGCCAGGCGCGCGACGGCGGGCTGAGACCGGCACGGGCGCCATCGGCCAGGCTCAGGCGGCGGCGCGCACGCCCGCCACCTGCGCCAGCGCCAGCGCCTCGTCGCGCGTCAGCACCGTGGCGTACTTCTGCGCCATGTCGAACAGGTTGGCATCATGCGGCCCGAGCGCGCGGTCGCCCACGCAATCCGACACCACCAGCGGGCGAAACCCCAGCGACATCGCATCGACCACGCTGGCGCGCACGCAGCCGCTGGTGACGCAGCCCGCCACCAGCAGCGTCTGCACGCCGCGCTGCGTCAGCCATGCCGCCAGCGAGGTGCCGAAGAACGCCGACGGCACCGTCTTGCGCACCACCAGCTCGCCCGCCGCGGGGGCCAGCTCGGGCACGATCTGGCTGTTGTGGCCATCTTCCTTCAGTGTCAGCATGCCCGGCACCTTCAGCGTGAAGATGTTGTGGTCGCTGTCGTCGTCGGCGAACACGATGCGGCTGTGCGCCACCGGCCAGCCGTGCTCGCGCGCGGCGCGCAGCAGCGGCTGGGTGTTGCGGATGGCTTCGGGGATATTGCCGCCGCCGAACACCGCCGGATCGGCAAAGCCGTTGACGAAGTCGATGATCAGCAGGCCGTACGGCGCCTTGAGCTCCATCGAAGCGCCAAAGCCCTGGCGCTGGTAGGTCTGCACTGCGTCATCCATGGCGCGAATCCTTGTAGAGCGATGCCGCGGGAGCGTGGTGCCCGTCCATCACCTTGCCGCGCACCACCACCGGCTCGCCGTCGAGGCTGACGGTGCAGTGGCGCACGGGAATATCGATATGGCAGGCGGTGGTGCGGCTGCCGCCGGCTTCATTGTTGGGGCCGAACGAGCACAGGAAGTTGCCCTCGTAGGCGCGCGCGTCCATGCCGATGGTGGCCTCGCGGTCGTACATCGCCAGCGCCGACCAGCTCGCGCGCGGCTGCAGGCCCCAGCCGATATGCGACATGGCATACGCTTCCGGATCGTTGAACGAGGCCATGTAGTCGGCCAGCAGCTCGGCATCGACGCCGCCCTCGATGCGACGCACGTAGCCGGCCTCGACCGTGATGCGGATCGGCGCCTGCAGGTAAGACTTCATCGGCAGCAGGATGTCGCCGCGGTCCAGCACGATGGTGCCGTCGGTGCCGCCCTCGTCGGGCCAGGTCAGCACGAAGCCGCTCGGCCAGTGGTCCCAGCGCCCGGGCTCGTCGACAAAGCCATACTCGCTGATCGCGGGGAATTCGCCCAGGCGGCAGCGCAGGTCCATGCCGGCGTTGGACACGATATGCATCTCGCGCGCGCGGCCCAGCCGCTGCGTGGCGGCCTTGACGCGGGCGCGGTCGGCCTCGGTCGGCACCAGCCGCGCCAGCACTTCCGGCGGCTCCACCGCCAGCAGGATCTTGGTGCCGCCGGACAGGATCTCGTGCTGCTCGGGCGAGAACAGCAGCGTCATCAGGTCCAGCACCAGGTCGCTCGCCTTCAGCGCGGCGATCGCCGCCGGATTGCCGGTCAGCGGCGTGGTGCCCAGGTAGGCCAGCGCATCGCGGCTGAGCGCCTTCTCGCCGTTGACGGGCGGGAGGTCGAGCCGGTTGACGATGGCGCCCATCGACTGCGCCGCCACCATTGCCGTGCGCAGCGTCTGCGGATGCGTGGCGGCGCCGGTGAGCACGGTGACGGTCTGTCCCGGCTGCAGCTTCGACAGCGTCAGCACCTGCTTCCACGCTGCCGTCAGGTCGTAATCGCTTACGGGCATGTTCGCTCCTTATCCATCAATTCAGCGCTCAATTCAACGGCGCGCCGAGGAAATCGCCGAAGGCGCGGTAAAAGCCGGCCTCGTCGTCCCAAGGGATCATGTGGCCGGCGTTGGCAACGTGCGCGACCAGCAAGGCCGGCAGCAGCGTGCGCATTTCCTGCACGTCTTCCGCGCGGATCACGTCGCCGCGGCCGGCGGTCATCAGCAGCGCCGGCACGGCTAGCCGCGGCAGGTCGGCGTGGATGTCGTCCTCGTGGAAGCCGTTGAAGCTGGCCAGGATCGCGCGCTCGTCGCAGGTATGCAGCCATTGCGCGCGCAGGCGCAGCTGGTCTTCGGTCCAGGTCGGGCAGAAGCGGCGCATGCCTTCGGCATCGATGCCCTGCTGCGCCAGCCGGATCGAGTCGATGTACCAGGGCAGTTGCGACGGATAAGCGCGGCGCCCCGGGCCGGACACCGGCGGATCGACCAGCACCAGCCGCGTCAGGCCCGCGGGCTTGGCGCGCGCGGCGCGGATGCCGATGCGCGCGCCCATCGAATGGCCGACCACGGCATAGCGCTGCAGTCCCAGCGCCGCGGCAAAGGCGACCACGTCGGCGGCCTGCGCATCGAGGCTGTAGGCCAGCTCGGCACCGGCCTGCGACAGGCCGCGGCCGCGCACGTCGAGCACATAGGTATCGAACTGCTGCCCGAAGCGCTCGCCGACAAAGCCCCAGGTCACCGCGGGGCTGGTGATGCCCGGCACGATGATGACGGCATCGCGCTGCGCGCGCGCGCCCGCCTGCCCGCCATAGCGCAGGTAATGCTGGCGGATGCCGTTGGCGTGGACGTTGGCGCCGTAGAGAAAGGTGCTTTCTGCCATGGCCTGCCCCTTCAGTACGCGCCCGACAGCAGCGCGCCGGCGCCCGGCACCACCGGCTCCAGCCCCAGGCGCTTGAGCAGCGCATAGGTGGTGGCAACGGCGGCGGTGACGACCGGCTTGCCGGTCATGGCCTCGACCTTCGCAATCGCCGGCAGCGACGGCATCTGTACGCACGCCGACAGTACGATCACGTCGGCATCGGCGGTGTTCATCTGCGCGACGATCTCCGGCAGCCTGGCCGGGTCATGGCGGCCGACCTCCAGGTTGTCGGGGATCTCCAGCGCGCGGTAGTCGACCACCTCGTAGCCTTCGTTGCGGATGTAGTCGACCACCAGCTCGGTCAGCGGCTTCATGTACGGCGCCACCACCGCGATGCGCTTCGCGCCCATCACCTTGAGCGCATCGACCAGCGCGCCGGCGCTGGTGATCACCGGCGCGTCGCCGCCGTTCTCGGCGGTATGCGCCTGCAGGCGCTGCTCGGAGACGCGGTGGTAGCCGTGGCCCATCGCCATGATCGCCACCAGGCAAGCGTAGCCGAGCACGTCGACGCGGGCGTCGCTCAGTTCCACCGCGCAGCGGTCGGATTCCGCATCCATGGCGGCCAGTTCTTCCTTGACCACTTTCTTCATCCGCATCCGGCTCGAGTGGAAGGTGAAGCGCTCCGGGCGCACCAGCTGGCGCGCGGCCAGCATCGCCGGGATCTCGGTTTCCATGGTGGTGTTGGAGCTCGGCACGATCTGGCCGATTCGGAAAACTTTCTGCACTGTCGACTCCGTCATCTGTTTGTCTGCCCTTGGTTGCGCTTTGGTCGCGCTGTCGGTCTGGCTGCCTGCAGCGGCCCATGGGCCTGCATGCTGCGATCGATTGTAGTGTACACACTTTATATAGGCAAACAGATTCTGCAGCGGCCGCGATTCACTCGTTCAGTGCACACTGAATCCATGAATCCCTGTTTTTGCTCATGTTTTCGCCATTGCAGCGCATCATTGCGACGCGGTCACATCGGCATCAGGGTTTTCCATAAGATCGTCAAGTTTCGCCTTTACCTCGATATTTTGAGTGTGTACACTCGTTTTAACGGTCGGCCACATGGCCGCCCCAGCCCCCATCGACCTTGTGTCATTGCCAGGAGAAATAACGTGCAAGGCAAACCGCGAATCGCAGTTGTCGGCGCCGGACTCGGAGGAACGGCCGCGGCCGCCCTGCTGCAGCGAGCCGGCTTCCAAGTCAGGCTGTATGAGCAGGCACCGGCGTTCTCGCGCCTGGGCGCGGGCATCCATGTCGGGCCCAACGTGATGAAGATCATGCGGCGCATCGGCATCGAGGACGCGCTCAACGACATGGGTTGCCACCCCGACTACTGGTACAGCCGCGACGGCCTCACCGGCGAGGTGATCGCGCAGATCCCGCTGGGCGACTATGCGGTGCGCCACTACGGCGCCAGCTACCTGACCGTGCACCGCGGCGATTTCCACAAGCTGCTGACCGACGCCGTCGCGCCCGGCACGCTGTTCTTCAACAAGAAGCTGGAAAGCGTCACCGACCAGGGCGATGTGGTGCAGCTGCGCTTCACCGACGGCACGGTCGAGGAAGCCGATATCGTGATCGGCGCCGACGGCGTCAATTCGCGCATCCGCGAGACCCTGCTGGGCGCCGAGCCGCCCAAGTACACCGGCTACGTGGCGCACCGCGCGGTGTTTCCGATCGCGCGCGTCAAGGGCTTCACGCACGAGCGTTGCACCAAGTGGTGGACCGATGACCGCCACATGATGGTCTACTTCGACACCAGCAAGCTCGACGAGATCTACTACGTCACCGGCGTGCCCGAGCCCGAATGGGACATGAGCAAGAGCTGGGTGCCGAGCAGCATCGAAGAGATGCGCGCGGCCTTCGACGGCTGGCATGAAGGCGTGCAATCGCTGATCGAAGGCACGGTCGAAGTGACCAAGTGGCCGCTGCTGGAGCGCGACCCGCTGCCGCTGTGGAGCCGGGGCCGCCTGGTGCTGCTGGGCGATGCCTGCCACCCGATGAAGCCGCACATGGCGCAGGGCGCCGCGATGGCGATCGAGGATGCCGCCATGCTGACGCGCTGCTTCACCGAAGCCGGCACCGACGACTACGCCGCCGCCTTCGCGCTGTACGAGGCCAACCGCGCCGAGCGCGCCGGCAAGGTCCAGTTGGTTTCGCACAACAACACCTGGCTGCGCAGCAACGAGAACCCGGACTGGTGTTTCGGCTACGATGTGTTCAACGTGCCGCTGGTGTCGGCCGGGAGCAAGCCGCTGTCCGAAGCCGCCTGATCGCCTGATCGCCTGACCGCCCTGCCCGCCGCCGCCCCTCGCCAGAATGGGGCGCGGCGCTGCGATGCGTGATGTTCAAACCGCCCCCAGCCCCCGATGAACACGCCCCGCCCCCTGACCCTGCAGGTCAACCACGCCGAGCACACGCTGGACGTGGCGCCTGACACGCCGCTGCTCTACATCCTGCGCAACGACCTGTGCTGCAACGGGCCCAAGTACGGTTGCGGCCTGGGCCAGTGCGGCGCCTGCACGGTGCTGGTGGACGGCCTGCCGGCGCGTTCATGCGTGCTGCCGGTCAAGGCCGTGGTGGGGCACGCGGTGACCACGCTCGAGGGCCTGGGCACGGCACAGCATCCGGACCCCGTGCAGCAGGCGTTTATCGAAGAACAGGCCGCGCAATGCGGCTACTGCCTGAACGGCATGATCATGACCGCCAAGGCGCTGCTGGCGCAGAACCCCGATCCCGACGAAGCGCAGATCCGCGAAGCCTTGCGCTTCAACCTGTGCCGTTGCGGCACGCATGTGGAAATCGTGCGCGCGGTCAGGCGGGCCGCGGTGCTGCAGCGGCAGGCCGCGCAAGGGGCGGCGTCGTGAGCGCGGGAATCGTGCAAGCCGCCACGCAAGCGACGGCACTGGCCGCCGGCCTGCCGCCGCACGGCGCCGATTGCCTGGTGGCTCATGTGCTGACACCGCCGGGCCTGCGCTGGGTCGGCGGCGAGCCGCTCGCTGCGCGCCTGCTGCAGGCCGAGCGCGACGCCGCGCTGGCGCTGCCCGGCATCCGCGCGGTGGTGGTCCGCAACAACTTTGCCGGCGTGGCCGCGGTCTCTGCCGCCCAGGCCGCCGCGGCGGCGCGGGCCCTGCGGGCGCGCTGGTCTGGTCCGCCGCGCGCCGACGCCACCCCTGCGCCGCGCCACACAGTGGCGCAACGCGGCGATGCCGCAGATGCGCTCGAACACGCCCGCGCATCCCACACGCAGCACTACCAATGGCCACTGGCAGGCACCCGCGACGATGCCTGCTGCACCGTTGTCGCCGACTGGCGCGACGGCACGCTGACCGTATGGCTGCCCGCCACGCGCCCCGGCGCCCTGCGCGCCGAACTCGCTGCACTGCTGGGCATCGCGCCAACACAAGTGCAACTGGTCTGCTGGCAAGCACGCGACGACCGCGCCGACCCCGCGCTGCTGGCGCCGCACGCCGCCGCCGACGCGGCGCTGCTGGCCCATGCCAGCGGGCAACCGGTGGTGCGCCGGCTGCGCGCCGCCGAGGTGGGCCTGGCCGATGCCGCGCTCGCTATCCGCGTCGAGACTGCGCGCAGCGGCGCCACCGTCGACGCCTACGCCGCCACGCTGGCGGGTACGCCGCCGCCGGCAACGCCCCTGGCGCTGTGGCTCACGCGCACGCCGGCGCCGGTGGCCGACCGCATCGAGGCGAACCATGGCGGCGACGCGGCGCTCCCGCCGTATGGCATCCCGCATATCGAGCTGGCCGTGTCCGGCGACCCGGCGGCATTCGCCGCCGCGCCGCTGACGGCAGCCCGCGCGCAGGTGTTCGCACGCGAATCCCATCTCGACGAGCTTGCCGCCGCCAGCGACGCCGACCCGGTGGCGCTGCGCCTCGCGCATCTGGACGACCCGCGCGGCGCCGCGCTGGTGCGGCAGGTGGCCGAGCGCGCCGGCTGGGACCTGGACGCCAATGCCGCCGCGCCACGCGCCAGCTCTGCGGCGGGCAATGTGCGGCGCGGCCGCGGCTTTGCCTACGCCCACACCATCGACCACGATGCCGGCCAGAGCTGGTCGGCGTGGGTCGCTGAAGTCGAGGTCGACGGCAGCACCGGCGAGCTGGCGGTCACGCGCGTCACGGTCGGCCACGACAGCGAATCGCTGCCGCCACCGCAAGCCGCCGCGATGACGCGATCGATGCCGCGCTCGATCGAGCGGGACGTCGCAGCCGCAGCGCTGCAGCTGACCGCCGCCACGCCGGCGTTCGACACCTGGCCGGCGGACGCGCGTGCTGCCGGCGAACACTTGCCGGCCATGCCGGCACAGGCCCTGCCGGAAGTGCGGCTGGCCGGCACGCTGGCCACGCACGACGCGCTGGCTGCCGGTCCCACCGATGCGCTGCCGGCCGCCGCCGCGGTGGCCAATGCCATCTTCGACGCCACCGGCGTGCGCCTGCGCAAGCCACCATTCAGCGCCGAACGCATTCGCCTGGCATTGGCCGAGGCAAGTCCCGGCAAGCAACGCAAGAAGCGCGGCTGGATCGCCGCGGCCGCCGCCGCCGCGGCCGGCGTGTGCGCCACGCTGTTGCCGTGGCGCGCACCGATCGCGCCGGTGGCGCCGCCCGAGGCCGGCTTCTATTCCGCCGCCACGCTCGAGCGCGGCCGGCTGGTCGCCGCCGCCGGCGACTGCGCGGTCTGCCATACCGCGCCGGGCGGCGTGAAGAACGCCGGCGGCCTGCCGCTGGAAACGCCCTTCGGCACGGTCTACAGCACCAACATCACGCCGGATGTGCAGACCGGCATCGGCAACTGGTCCTTCGCCGCGTTCGAGCGCGCCATGCGCGAAGGCATCCACCGCGACGGGCGGCGCCTGTATCCGGCGTTCCCGTACACCGCCTTCGCCAAAATCAGCGACGGCGACATGCAGGCGCTATACGGCTACCTGATGTCAGCCGAGCCGGTGACATCCATGGTGCCGCAGACGCAACTCGCGTTCCCGTTCAACATGCGGCCGCTGCTCGCCGGCTGGAACCTGCTGTTCCATCGCAATGAACGCTTTACGCCGGACCCGTCGCGCTCGGCGCAATGGAATCGCGGCGCGTACCTGGCCGAGGGGCTGGGCCACTGCAGTGCCTGCCATTCGCCGCGCAATGCGCTCGGCGCCGAGCAAGGCGGGCGCCGCTACCTGACCGGCGGCAGCGCCGAAGGCTGGGAAGCGCCGGCGCTGACCGCGCTGTCGCAGGCGCCGGTGCCGTGGACCGAGGCGGCGCTGTTCACCTACCTGCGCGGCGGCTATGCGCCGCACCACGGCGCGGCGGCGGGACCGATGGCGCCGGTGGTGGAAGAGCTCGCGCAACTGCCCGAGGACGATGTGCGCGCGATCGCGCATTACGTGGCCTCGTTCGGCGCGCCCGCGCCGGCCCCGTCGGTGCTGGCGGCGCAGGCGGCACAGTTCGAGCAACGCAGCCAGCAGGCCGCGCGCACCCTGGGCGGTCCCGCCGATCGCCTGTACCAGAGCGCCTGCGCGGTCTGCCACCAGTCGGACCAGGGCATTGCGCAATTCGGCGTGAAGCCGTCGCTGGCGCTCAATACCAACCTGCACAGCACCCTGCCGGACAACGTGATCCAGGTGCTGCTGCGCGGCATGCCGGCACCGCCCAACGGCGAGCTGGGCGCGATGCCGGCGTATGCCGACACGCTCGACGACCAGCAGATCGCGCAACTGGCGCAGTACCTGCGCGCGCGCTTTGCGCCCGACAAACCCGCCTGGCAGGACCTGGAGAACACCGTCGCGCGGTTGCGCGCGGGGCCTGCCCACTGAACCACCGGAGCACCGTGCACCACGCTGGCGGGCCTTGCGCAGCGGCGCGGGCGCGCGGGCGTGACCGACCCTGCGCCAGCCGGCCTGCGCGCGGGAAAACCCCGAGGAGAGAAACGCAATTCGGCCTTGCCCGCCAGTTTCATGTAGCTTACGCTGAACGATCATGTAGTGCGCACTACATGAGTGCCAAGCGGGCACGCAGCGGTGCCTCCCCGCACAAGGACGGCGCGCCGCAAGCGGCGGACAAGAACACAAAACCATAAAACCGGCCCGATAGATCACCGGACGCGCTGGCGCGGGGCTTGCATGGTTCCGCCAGACCACCGGGACACCGGGCCTGACCAAACCAAGGGTAGACAACCAGGAGTGACTATGTCGTATCAGACCAAGCAAGCAGTTGCAGGCGTGCTACCGGGCTAGTTCCAGCCTCGCCAGGCGGAAGCCATCGTCCCCGCCGGATCCCGCAGCGGCCCGCATCACGTGCCAGCCTGCGTCGCGCCGCGCGTGCTTCCGAGTTCCAGAACCAGCCTATAACGAGACAGGTAGACAAACATGTCGTCATCCATTTCATCCATGGCCACAACGACCATCCCGGAGGCCGCGCTAGGCTCGCCCCCCCAGCCCAGCGCGCGCGCAGCGTCGTCGCAACCGATCACGATCGAGCAAGGCATCCGCGCCGCCGGCGTCGGCCGCTTCCAGTATCGGCTGTTCGTCATATTCGGCCTGGTGTGGCTCGCCGACGCGATGCAGGTACTGTCGATCGGCTTCACCGCGCCGTCGATCGCGGCGACCTTCGGCATCCCGGTGCCGACCGCGCTGCAGACCGGCACCATGTTCTTCGTCGGCATGCTGATCGGCGCGTTCGTGTTCGGCCGGCTGGCCGACCGCATCGGCCGCCGCCCGGTGCTGATGATGGCGGTGGTCATCGATGCGATCTGCGGCGTGGCCTCGGCCTTCGCGCCGGACTTCCAGTGGCTGTTGCTGCTGCGTTTCCTGACCGGCATCGGCGTCGGCGGCACCCTGCCGGTCGACTACACCATGATGGCCGAATTCCTGCCGTCGGACCGGCGCGGCCGCTGGCTGGTGCTGCTGGAGTCGTTCTGGGCGGTCGGCACCATCCTGCTGGCGATCCTGGCGCTGATCGCGGTGTCGCGCGGCAATGATGCGTGGCGGCTGATCTTCCTGGTCACCGGCATCCCGGCGCTGGTTGGCGTGGTGTTCCGCTTCTTCGTGCCCGAGTCGCCGCTCTACCTCAATAAATCCGGGCGCTCGGACGAGGCCCGCGCGGTGCTGCAGCGGGTGGCCGCGGCCAACCGCGTGCCGGTGGAGATCGGCGCGCTGCAGCCGCAGAAGATGGAGCGCAAATCGGTGTTCGCGCTGTTCGCCGCCGGCTGCCGGCGCCGCACCATCTGCCTGCTGGCGGCGTGGATGCTGATCTCGATCGCCTACTACGGGGTCTTCGTCTACCTGCCGGTGAAGCTGGCGGGCCAGGGCTTCGGCTTCATGCGCGGCCAGGTATTCCTGATCGTGCTGGCGCTGGTGCAGCTGCCCGGCTTCGCGCTGGCCGCGCACGGCGTCGAGCGCTGGGGCCGCAAGCCGACCCTGATCGGCTTCCTGCTGCTGAGCGCGGCGGGCTGCATGCTGTACAGCCTGGGCCAGGCCCCTGCGCTGGTGATCGGCTCGACGCTGCTGATGAGCTTCTCGCTGCTCGGCACCTGGGGCGCGCTGTACGCCTTCACGCCCGAGGTGTATCCGACCGACCTGCGCGCCAGCGGCATGGGCACCGCGGGCGCGATGGCGCGTTTCGGCGGCCTGTTCGCCCCGTCCATCGTCGCGCCGATCATGGCCAGCCAGTTCACGCTGGCACTGGCGCTGCTGTCCTCGTTCCTGGCCGTGGCGGCGCTCGCCATCTTCCTGGTGGATATCGAGTCGAAGGACCGCGCGCTCGACTAGCCCGGGGCGCCACCGGGCCGCTGCCTGGCGCGGCGGCCCGCTTCCATTACAATCCGGCTGCAACGGCGCGGCGCGCGCGTCCCAACCGGCCTCGCGCGCCCGCTTCACTCGCCATCCCGCCGAGCCCTCGCCGCCAGCCATGAAACAAGATCCGCGCTTTCCCAACCTCTTTATCCTCGACCACCCGCTGATCCAGCACAAGCTCTCGCACATGCGCGACAAGGAAACGTCGACACGCACGTTCCGCGAGCTGCTGCGCGAGATCACTCTGCTGATGGGCTACGAGATCACCCGCAACCTGCCGCTGACCACGCGCCGCATCGAAACCCCGCTGGTCGAGCTGGACGCCCCGGTGATCGCCGGCAAGAAGCTGACCATCGTGCCGGTGCTGCGCGCGGGCGTGGGCATGAGCGATGGCCTGGTCGAGCTGATCCCGTCGGCGCGCATCGGCCATATCGGCGTGTACCGCGACGAGCAGCACCGCCCGGTGGAATACCTGGTGCGCCTGCCGGCGCTGGAAGACCGCAGCTTCATCCTGTGCGATCCGATGGTCGCCACCGGCTATTCGGCCGCGCACGCGGTGGAAGTGCTCAAGCGCCGCGGCGTCAAGGACGAGGCCATCACCTTCGTCGCGCTGGTGGCCGCCCCCGAGGGCGTGGAAGTGTTCCAGAAGGCGCATCCGGGGGTAAAGCTGTTTGTCGCCTCGCTTGACAGCCACCTGGATGCCGATGCCTATATCGTCCCCGGACTGGGCGATGCGGGCGACCGGCTGTTCGGCACCAAGAACTGACCGTGGACTGACAATGCCCGGGCGGCTGGCCGGCGCTTGACCGGCCTCAATAGCCTGCCTGATGCGGCTCCCTACACTGGCGGCAAGCCGGCGAGATCTCGCCGCGTGCCAGCGTCCACACATAAAGGGAGCCACGCATGGAAGCCTTCAAGATCCTGTTCAGTACCAGCACCGGGCTGATGAGCCTGGGCGTGATCGTCTTCATCATCGGCATGGGCTGGTTCTTCGCCCGCCTGTTCGCGCGCAAGATGCGCGAGGATGCCGATGCGGCGAAGGCGCGCGACGCGACGCAGCAGCGCTGACCGCGTGAATGACCGCCGGTGTACTCCCTCTCCCACCGGAGGGAGAGTGGAACAAGCCGGCACAACTCTCTTACTTCTTCTTCCCCAGCAAACTCCCCAGCACCCCCCGGATCAGCTCGCGCCCGACCTGCGAGCCCACCGTGCGCGCGGCCGACTTGGCCATCGATTCCAGGATCGAATCGCCGCGGCCGCTCTTGCCGGTGCCCTTGGTCAGCGTGCCGAAGATTTCGCCGGCGGTGCCGAGCCAGCCGCTGTCCTGCTCGCCCGCCGGCTGCCCGGCGGCCGTGCCGCCCGCGCCCTTGCCGCCATTCGCCACGGTAGGCACGCTGCCGCGCAGCTTTTCGTAGGCGGACTCGCGGTCGACGGTCTTCTCATAGGTGCCCGCCACCAGCGAGTTCGCGATCAGCTGCTTGCGCTCGTCCTCGGTCGCGGGGCCGATGCGGCTGCCGGGCGCCAGCACCCAGGCGCGCTCGGTCACGCAGGGCGTGCCCTTGGCGTCCAGGAACGACACCAGCGCCTCGCCCACGCCCAGTTCGCCGATGGCGGTTTCCAGGTCCAGCTTCGGATTGGCGCGCATGGTGGTGGCCGCCACCTTGACCGCCTTCTGGTCGCGCGGGGTGAAGGCGCGCAGCGCATGCTGGACGCGGTTGCCCAGCTGCCCCAGCACGGTGTCGGGGATATCGACCGGGTTCTGCGTGACGAAGTACACGCCCACGCCCTTGGAACGCACCAGGCGCACCACCTGCTCGATCTTGTCGAGCAGCGCCTTGGGCGCATCGTTGAACAGCAGGTGGGCCTCGTCGAAGAAGAACACCAGCTTGGGCTGGTCCAGGTCGCCGGCCTCGGGCAGCTTCTCGAACAGTTCGGACAGCATCCACAGCAGGAAGGTCGCGTACAGCCGCGGCGAGTTCATCAGCTTGTCGGCGGCCAGGATATTGACCACGCCCTGGCCCTTGTCGGTCTGGATAAAGTCTTCCAGGTTCAGCATGGGCTCGCCGAAAAAGACGTCGCCGCCCTGCGATTCCAGCGCGATCAGCCCGCGCTGGATCGCGCCGACCGAGGCGGCCGAGATATTGCCGTATTCGGTGGTGAACTGGCCGGCATTGTCGCCGACGTATTGCAGCATCGCGCGCAGGTCCTTGGCGTCGAGCAGCAGCAGGCCGTTGGCGTCGGCAATGCGGAACACCAGGTTCAGCACGCCCTGCTGCGTGTCATTGAGCTCGAGCATGCGCGACAGCAGCAGCGGCCCCATGTGCGAGACCGTGGCGCGCACCGGGTGCCCCTTCTCGCCGAACACATCCCATAGCGCGGTGGGGCAGGCGCCCCAGACCGGCTCGGGCAGGTTCAGGTCGGCCAACCGCTGCTTGAGCTTGGCCGAAGGCTGGCCGGGCTGTGAAATGCCGGTCAGGTCACCTTTGACATCCGCCATGAACACCGGCACCCCCAGGCGGGAGAAGCCCTGTGCCAGCGTCTGCAGCGTGACCGTCTTGCCGGTGCCGGTGGCGCCGGTGATCAGCCCGTGCCGGTTGCCCATCTGCGGCAGCAGCACCAGTTCATGTTCGGCATTCTTGGCGATGAGGATGGGGTCGGCCATGATGTTCCTGGAATCCGTGAGGGTCGGTTGGGTCTGGACGGCGCAGGCAGGCCCGCGTGATAAAATCCTGGGCTGATTATAGCCAGCCGCCAGGCATATCCGTCACCTGGCGCGCGCTGCCCGCCCGCCTTGCGGATGCCGCCGCGGCGCGCCTGGCGACCCCGCACAACATCACAGCAGATCACCGCATTCCGCTTCGGAGAGAATCATGGCCGGTCACTCGAAATGGGCCAATATCAAACACAAGAAAGCCGCCGCCGACGCCAAGCGCGGCAAGATCTGGACCCGCCTGATCAAGGAAATCACCGTGGCCGCCAAGCTCGGCGGCGGTGATCCCGACTCCAACCCGCGCCTGCGCCTGTCCATGGACAAGGCCATGGACGCCAACATGCCCAAGGACAACATCCAGCGCGCGATCCAGCGCGGCGTGGGTGGCCTGGAAGGCGTGAACTACGAGGAAATCCGCTACGAAGGCTACGGCCTGAGCGGCGCCGCGATCATCGTCGACTGCCTGACCGACAACCGCACCCGCACCGTCGCCGAAGTGCGCCACGCGTTTTCCAAGCACGGCGGCAACATGGGCACCGAGGGTTCGGTGGCGTTCATGTTCACGCACTGCGGCCAGTTCCTGTTTGCCCCCGGCACGCCCGAAGACAAGCTGATGGACGCCGCGCTGGAAGCCGGCGCCGACGATGTCGTCACCAACGATGACGGCTCGATCGAAGTCACCTGCCCGCCCAACGATTTTTCGGCGGTCAAGGCGGCGCTGGAAGCCGCCGGCTTCAAGGCCGAAGTTGCCGACGTGGTGATGAAGCCGCAGAACGAAGTCAGCTTCAGCGGCGACGACGCGGTCAAGATGCAGAAACTGCTCGACGCCCTGGAAAACCTGGACGACGTGCAGGAAGTCTTCACCAACGCGGTGATCGAAGACTAAAACGGTAACAAGCTCCCCAACGGCGGCAGCCCGGCTTTCAAGACCCAGCTGCCGCCTTTTTGCATGCGTTTCTTTTCTGGCAGTGGATCATGAAAGTATTGGTTGTCGGCTCGGGTGGACGTGAACACGCGCTGGCCTGGAAATTGGCCCAGTCGCCCAAGGTGCAGGTCGTGTACGTCGCGCCGGGCAACGGCGGAACCGCGCTCGACAAGCGCCTGCAGAATGTTCCGCTGACCGATCCCGAGGTCATCGCGGCCTTTGCCGAGCGGGAAGGCGTGGCCTTCACCGTGGTCGGCCCCGAGGCCCCGCTGGCGGCGGGCATCGTCGATATCTTCCGCGCCAAGGGCCTGCGCATCTTCGGCCCCACCCAGGCCGCGGCGCAGCTGGAATCGTCCAAGGATTTCGCCAAGGCGTTCATGCAGCGCCACGGCATCCCCACCGCCGCCTACCAGACCTTTGCCGACGCCGCCCAGGCGCACGCCTACATCGACGCGCAGGGCGCGCCGATCGTGATCAAGGCCGACGGCCTGGCCGCGGGCAAGGGCGTGGTGGTGGCGATGACGCTGGAAGAAGCGCACCAGGCGGTCGACATGATGCTCGACGGCAACAAGCTGGGCGACGCCGGCGCACGCGTGGTGATCGAAGAGTTCCTGGAAGGCGAGGAAGCCAGCTTTATCGTGCTGGTCGACGGCAAGAACGTGCTGGCGCTGGCCACCAGCCAGGACCACAAGCGCCTGCTCGACGCCGACGCCGGCCCCAACACCGGCGGCATGGGCGCGTACTCGCCGGCGCCGGTGGTCACGCCCGCGCTGCACGCGCGGGCGCTGCGCGAGATCATCCTGCCGACGGTGCGCGGCATGGAAAAGGACGGCATCCCGTACACCGGCTTCCTCTACGCCGGCCTGATGATCGACCAGGACGGCAACCCGAAGACGCTGGAATTCAACTGCCGCATGGGCGATCCGGAAACCCAGCCGATCCTGGCGCGCCTGAAGACCGACCTGGTCGACGTGATGGAAGCCGCCGTCTCCGGCAAGCTCGACAGCATCGAGCTGGACTGGGACCGCCGCACCGCGCTGGGCGTGGTGATGGCCGCCCATGGCTACCCGGACGCCCCCCGCAAGGGCGATGCCATCACCGGCATCCCGGCCGAGACCGACGACAGCGTGACCTTCCACGCCGGCACCACGCTCAAGGACGGCACCCTGCTGACCTCGGGCGGGCGCGTGCTGTGCGTGGTCGGCCTGGCCGATACCGTCAAGGCCGCGCAGCGCGCCGCCTATGCCGCGGTCGAGCAGATCCGCTTCGACGGCATGCAATACCGCACCGACATCGGCTACCGCGCCATCAAGCGCTGACCGGCGCCGGCGGCCCCTGGCGACTAACAGGCCGCCCAGCCGGTACAATCGTGACAATGCTGTGACGCAACCGGCAGCCGACTGGCTGCCGGAGTGCCATCCGGCCGGTCCCTTCGTCGGTTTATCCGATTCAGCCCACCATGATCGATTCCCAGGCAGTCCGTGCCTATCTGCTCGGTCTGCAAGACCGCATCACCGATGCCATCGGTGCCATCGACGGCCAGCCGTTCCTGACCGACGCCTGGGAGAAACCGCCCACCGAACGCCTGCGCGGCAGCGGCCGCACCCGCATCCTCGAAGGCGGCGCGGTGATGGAGCGCGCGGGCGTGGGCTTCTCGCACGTCAGCGGCGACACCCTGCCGCCATCGGCCACGGCCAACCGGCCGGAACTGGCGGGGCGCAGCTTCGAGGCCATGGGCGTGTCGCTGGTGTTCCATCCGCGCAACCCCCATGTGCCGACGGTGCATATGAACGTGCGCTGCTTCCTGGCGCTCAAGCCCGGCGCGGAACCGGTCTGGTGGTTCGGCGGCGGCATGGACCTGACGCCCTACTACGGCAACGCGGGCGACTGCACCCACTTCCACCGCACCTGCCAGCAGGCCCTGGCGCCGTTCGGCGACGAGCTGTATCCGCGCTTCAAGCAGTGGTGCGACGAGTATTTCTTCCTGAAGCACCGCAACGAGGCGCGCGGCATCGGCGGGATCTTCTTCGACGACTTCTCGGCGCTCGGCTTCGAGCGCAGCTTCGCCATGATGCAGGCGGTCGGCGACGCCTTCCTGGACGCCTACCTGCCCATCCTGCAGGGCCGCAAGGACACGCCCTTCGGCGAGCGCGAGCGAGATTTCCAGGCCTACCGGCGCGGACGCTACGTCGAATTCAACCTGGTGTTCGACCGCGGCACGCTGTTCGGCCTGCAATCGGGCGGACGCGCCGAATCCATCCTGATGTCGATGCCGCCGCTGGTAACCTGGCGCTATGACTGGCAACCGGAACCGGGCAGCCCCGAAGCGGCGCTGTACACCGATTTCCTGCCGGCGCGCGACTGGGCCTGACGGCTGACCCATGGCCCATCCCGAGCACCCCCGCAAGCCCGCCGCCGACGCGGGCACCTCGCCACAGCCCCGCGCCGCCCGCCCCTATCGCCTGGGTATCCTGGGCGGCACCTTCGATCCGCCCCACGTCGGCCACCTCGCGCTGGCGCGGCTTTGCATCGACCACCTCGGCCTGGACGAGCTGGTGTGGATTCCCACCGGCCAGTCCTGGCAAAAGGGCGACGACGTGACCCCCGCCGCCGACCGCATGGCGATGACCGAGCTGGCCGCGGCGGCGCTCGGCAACAGCGGCGCCACGGTCCGTGTCAGCCGCATGGAAGTGGATCGCGCCGGCCCCAGCTACACCATCGACACGGTGCGCCAGCTGCGCGACGAATACGGTCCCGAGGCCTCGCTGTGCTGGCTGATGGGCGCCGACCAGCTGCTGCGCCTGCATACCTGGCACGGCTGGCAGGAGCTGTTCGCGCACGTGCACTTGTGCACCGCGACACGGCCGCGCTTTGCCCTGTCGGCGCTGGAGGGTCCGGTGCTGGCCGCGCTGGCCGAGCGCCAGGCCGACACGCAACTGATACAATGCACGCCCTCCGGCCGGATGTGGATCGACCAGACGCTCGCCGTCGACCTCTCTTCCACCCATCTGCGCCAGCGGCTGGCGGCCGGCCAGCCGGCAGATGACCAACTGCCGCCCGGCGTGGCACACTACATTGCCAGCCACGGGCTGTACCGCAACGCCCCGGCCCGGGCATGACCAGGGTCGCATCGACCCCGGCGCCCACCCCCAAACCGATCTGAGCTGAACAAGAAGACACCCATGGATATTCGTAAACTGCAACGCGCCATCGTCGACGGCCTCGAGGATGTCAAAGCGCAGGACATCAAGGTGTACGACACCAGCCACCTGACGGAACTGTTCGACCGGGTGGTGATTGCCAGCGGGACATCCAACCGCCAGACCAAGGCGCTGGCAGCGTCGGTGCGGGATACGGTGAAGGAAGCGGGCGGCCATATCGTGGCGGTCGAGGGCCTGGAAACCGGCGAATGGGTGCTGGTCGACTGCGGCGATGCCGTGGTCCACATCCTGCAGCCGCAACTGCGCCTGTACTACAACCTGGAAGAGATCTGGGGCGACAAGCCGGTGCGCATGAAGCTGGCCACCGGCGCCCGCCTGGCCAAGGCCAGCGAGCCCATCGACGAAGACGAGGACGAGGCCCCGGTGCGCACCGTGCGCCGTGCCAGCAACCTGCGCCCGGCGCTGGCGCGCCTGCCCGAAGGCATGAAGGAGCCGTCGCCGCCGATGGGCCACGAGGACACCGACGCGGACGCCATCGCCACCATCCGCAAGCCGGCCCGCAAGACCGCCGCCAAGACCCCGGCCAGCAAGACCGCCGGCACCCGCGCCGCCGCGCCGCGCAAGACCGCCGCCGGCACCACCGCGCGCAAGACCGCGACCAAGACGGCCACCAAGACCGCGGCGAAGAAGGCTCCCGCCAAGAAGGCACCCGCCAAGACTTCCGCAGCCAAGCCGGCCGCGCGCAAGCGCGCCACCCGCTCGGCCTGAGCCCGTGCGCGGCCGCTCGCCAAGTCCGGCGGCCGCGCCGCATCACCGCATCGTCTGACCCATGCAACTGGTGATCGTGGCCGTCGGCCACAAGATGCCCGGATGGATCGAAACCGGCTTCAGCGAGTACGCCAAGCGCATGCCGCCCGAGCTGCGCATCGAGCTGCGCGAGGTCAAGCCCGAGGCCCGCTCTTCCAGCAATAACGCCGCCACCGTGATGCAGCGCGAAGCCGCGCGCATCGAGACGGTGCTGGGCAGCCTGTCGAAGCAATGCCGCATCGTCGCGCTGGACGAGCGCGGCCGCGACTTCACCACGGTGCAGCTGGCCGCGCAGCTGACCGACTGGCAGCGCGAGGGCGGCGACGTGGCCTTCCTGATCGGCGGCGCCGACGGGCTCGATCCCGCGCTCAAGGCCCGCGCCAGCACGCTGATCCGGCTCTCCAGCCTGACCCTGCCGCACGGCATGGTGCGGGTGCTGCTGGCCGAGCAGCTGTACCGCGCGTGGTCCGTCACGCAGAACCACCCCTACCATCGGGCCTGATTCCACTGATCTCCGGCCGTCGCCGGATGGCCCCCGCCGCGATGCCCGACACCCTGCACGACTACCTCTACCTCGCCTCGCAAAGCCCGCGCCGGCGCGAGCTGCTGACCCAGCTCGGCGTGCGCTACGAACTGCTGCTGGCCGACGACGACGAAGACGCCGAAGCGCTCGAAGCCGTGCTGCCGGGCGAGACCCCCGACGACTATGTCCAGCGCGTGTGCGCGCTCAAGGCCGAGGCCGCGCTGCGCCGGCGCGAACGCCGCGCGCTGCCGGATGCGCCGGTGCTGACCTCGGACACCACGGTCTGCCTCGGCGGCCGCATCCTCGGCAAACCCGCCGGCGGCGCCGACGCCGCGGCCATGCTGGGCGCGCTGGCGGGCACCACCCACCGCGTGCTGACCGCGGTGACGGTGGTATCGACCACCGGCATGCGCCATGCGCTGTCGGTTTCCGAAGTCACCTTCCGCCCGCTGCAGCCCGCCGAGATCGAGCGCTACGTCGCCAGCGGCGAGCCGCTGGGCAAGGCCGGCGCCTACGGCATCCAGGGCCGCGCGGCCGAGTTCGTGGCGCGGATTGCAGGCAGCTATTCAGGTATCATGGGCTTGCCCTTGTTTGAGACGGCGGCGTTACTTCGCCAGGCCCGGCTGCGGTTCTGAGCCGCGGCCTCCGTGCCCAGACAAGACCCGGCCCCGCGCCGGGCCACCCTCTACAGCCGGGCCACCGGCGACGCGTTTCACCCGCTATGACTGAAGACATACTCGTCAACATCACGCCCCAAGAGACCCGCGTCGCCATCGTGCAGCAGGCCGCGGTCCAGGAACTGCATGTCGAACGCACGCTCACGCGCGGGCTGGTCGGCAACATCTACCTGGGCAAGGTGGTGCGCGTGCTGCCCGGCATGCAGTCGGCCTTTATCGACATCGGCCTGGAGCGCGCCGCCTTCCTGCATGTCGCCGACATCTGGCATCCGCGCGACCCGGACCGCAACAACTCCACGCCGCAGCTCGCCATCGAGAAGACCCTGTTCGAGGGCCAGGCGCTGATGGTGCAGGTGATCAAGGACCCGATCGGCACCAAGGGAGCGCGGCTGTCGACCCAGGTCAGCATCGCCGGGCGCACCCTGGTGTACCTGCCGCAGGACCCGCATATCGGCATCTCGCAGCGCATCGAAGGCGAGGTCGACCGCGAGGCGCTGCGCAGCCGCGTGCAGGGGCTGGTGCCCGCAGACGAGCGCGGCGGCTTTATCGTGCGCACCATCGCCGAGGAAGCGACCGACGAGGAACTCGGCAACGATATCGCCTACCTGCGCAAGATCTGGGGCGCGATCCGCCAGAACGCCACCACCCTGCCCGCGCCCAGCCTGCTCTACCAGGACCTGAACCTGGCCCAGCGCGTGCTGCGCGACTTCATCAACGACGCCACCGGCGTGATCCAGATCGACTCGCGCGAGAACTACCAGATGCTGCTGGAGTTCGCCAAGGAATACACGCCGGCGGTGCTGCCGCGGCTGTCGCACTACACCGGCGAGCGGCCGATCTTCGACCTGTTCAATATCGACGCCGAGATCGAGAAGGCGCTGTCGCGCCGGGTCGACCTGAAGTCGGGTGGCTACCTGATGATCGACCAGACCGAGGCGATGACCACCATCGACGTCAACACCGGCGGCTACGTGGGCGCGCGCAATTTCGACGACACCATCTTCAAGACCAACCTGGAGGCGGCCCACACCATCGCGCGCCAGCTGCGGCTGCGCAACCTCGGCGGCATCATCATCATCGATTTCATCGACATGGAGAACGCCGAGCACCGCGACGCGGTGCTGTCCGAACTCAAGCGCGCGCTGTCGCGCGACCGCACCCGCATCACCGTCAACAGCTTCTCGCAGCTGGGCCTGGTGGAGATGACGCGCAAGCGCACGCGCGAGTCGCTGGCGCATGTGCTGTGCGAACAATGCCCGGTGTGCCAGGGCAAGGGCCAGGTCAAGACCCCGCGCACGGTCTGCTACGACATCCTGCGCGAGATCATGCGCGAATCGCGCCAGTTCAACCCGCGCGAGTTCCGCATCCTGGCCTCGCAGGAAGTGATCGACCTGTTCCTGGAAGAAGAAAGCCAGCACCTGGCGATGCTGGGCGATTTCATCGGCAAGCCGATTTCGCTGCAGGTGGAATCGACCTTCCACCAGGAGCAGTACGACATCATCCTGATGTGAAGCGGCCGGCGCGCATTTTTTCGCCGCGTTTTCCGCCACCATAGCAAGACAGCCCGCCAACTGGCGGGCTGTCCTGCTTTACGGCCGGATCACCACGTGCGGACTGATCACCAGCGCCGGTTCGGGCTGGTAATACACCGGCGGCGGTGGCGGCGGCTGGTACACCACCGGGCGGTCCTTGCACTTGCGTTCTTCCTTGTACTCGCCGTTGTCCTTCCACTTGCGCTTGATCTTGCAGTTGCCGACCCAGAATTCTTCCTTGTAGTCGTCGCCTTTGTGATAGCGGCGATGGTGTCGCCCGTAGTAACGGTCATCGTCGTCCCAGTCGTCATCGGCATGGGCGGTGGCACCGAAGGCGCCGAGGAACACGGGCAGGACCACGAGGGATAACAGGAGACGGGGCTTCATGTCGGAACGGGCAAGAACAGGTTGGGGCGAGGCTAGCACGCGCGCGCGCACCGCAGTGTTTCAAGCTGTTTAATTACGTAACCGCGAACGTAACCGCGAACTTAAGCGCGACACATCGACGGCGCTTGTCCGCTGGCTGGCGCACGCGGGATTTCGGACTCGGTAATGGCCCTAGCCCATTTCCGTTTGCCATCCGCTATAACTAAACGAAGGTAGTCAGCGGCCTTCGCACGGAGGCCGCGCCCGGCTGTCCGCGCGAGTTGTTCTGCCGCGGCACCGCCGGTCGGCAAGCGAGGAGTCCGGCATGAACGCCACGAACCATGGGGCCTGTGTGCTGGCCCTCCTGTTATCGGTCGCGTGCGCGCCATTGCCGATCGCCAGGCGCGCGCCGGCGCCGCCGCCCCAGGCCAGGGTCGAAGTCCCCCAGGCGCCCAAGGAGCGCGCCACGCCGATCGCGCCCAAGGTCATCAACATTGCCGCGGCATGCAAGCGCACCGAGGACGACGGCTTCCGCGAAGACGCACTGATGGACGTCCAGGCCAACGAGGTGCGCGCGCTGAAATGGAAGCTGTGGGTATCGCGGCGCGGCAGTTGCGAATTCAACCTGGTGCAGTTCCGCCAGGTCCGCGCGACGCCGCACATCGAGCTGCAGGCGATCGACGGCAGCCAGTGCAAGCTGCTGGTCTGGCAGGATCCGCGCCGCGTCACGCTGGCGCATAACCGCTGCGAGAAGTACTGCACGCCCGGCATCTACGAGCAGGCGTGGCCGGTGCTGTTCGATCCCAAGAGCGGTGCCTGCGCCGAAGTGCGCTGAGCAAGGGACCCTGAGCCACGCGGCACTGCGGCGCCGCTACTTCGCCTTCGGCACCCGGCCCATCAGGTAGAACTCGTCGTTCGGGCGCATGCCGATGGTATTGGCCATGCGGTTGGACAGGCCGAAGAACGCGGTGATCGCGGCGATATCCCAGGCGTCCTCGTCGGAAAAGCCATGTGCGCGCAGCGCGTCGAAATCGGCCTCCTCGATTTCGTGCGAGGCCGTGCAGACCTTCATGGCAAAGTCGAGCATGGCGCGCTGGCGCGGCGGGATGTCGGCCTTCAGGTAATTCACCGCGACCTGGTCCGCGACCAGCGGCTTCTTCTCGTAGATGCGCAGGATCGCGCCATGCGCCACCACGCAGTACAGGCATTGGTTAACCCCGGAGGTGGCCACCACGATCATTTCGCGCTCGCCCTTGGTCAGGCCGCCGTCCTTGAGCATCAGCGCATCGTGATAGGCAAAGAAGGCGCGGAACTCGTCGGCACGGTGCGCCAGCGCCAAAAACACATTGGGAACGAAGCCGGCTGTTTCCTGGACTTCCAGGATGCGCGCGCGAATATCGTCGGGGAGGTCGGCCAGCGCCGGGATGGCGTAGCGGCTGATCGGGAATGCCGTGTCAGACATGGTGGTCTCCGGTTGGGATTGGCGTCATCGTCGTGAGGCTTCTGCACCAATACTAACGGATCGCGCGCAAGCCGGCGGGCCGCATGTCGACCATCCATCGCACGGACAGATGCCGGCCGGATCAGGCATACTACGCACCTTCCGAACCAGGCGGGCCCCTGACCGCACGACTGTTCCCGATGAAACGCATTCTCATCGTCAAGCTGACCTCGCTCGGCGACATGGTGTTCACCCAACCGCTGGTGGCTGACCTGCAGCGCGCCTTTCCCGGCGTCAAGATCGACTGGATCGCCGACTCCTACTGCGCCGACGTGCCGCGCTGGAACCCCAACATCGACCGTGTGATCGCCGCACCGCTGCGCGGCTTCAAGAAGGCGCGCAGCTGGGCCGGCCTGCGCGAGATCTTCACTGCCCTGCGCGCCTTGCGCCGCGAGAAGTACGATGCGGTGCTGGATGTCCACGGCGTCTACAAGAGCGCCATCGTCACCTTCCTCGCCCGCACCCGCCGTCGTTACGGCCTGCCGGTCCAGGAACTGGGCGAGAGTGGCGCACGCTTCGCCTACAACCACGTGTTCCAGCCGTTCGTGGAAGAGGACTGCGCGCGCAACCGCATGCGCCGCGCCGTCAGCCGCGCGCTCGGCTACGAAATGACCCGCGAGATGGACTACGGCCTGAAAATGCCGGCCGACACGCCCGCTGCCGCCGGCAAGGGTCCCTATGCGATGCTGTTCCACGCCACTTCCAGCGAGGAAAAGAAGTGGCCGGTGGCCGACTGGATCAGCGTCGGCAGCGCCATCTCGGCGCGCGGCCTGCGCGTGCTGGTGCCCTGGGGCAATGACGCCGAGCGCCTGGAAGCCGAGACCATCGCCGCCAGCGTGCCCGGCGCCGAGGTGATGCCGCGCCTGAGCATCACCGGCGTGGCGCAGATGGTGGGCAAGGCGTCGCTGGTGGTCGGCATGGACACCGGCTTCGTGCATATTGCCGACGCGCTGCGCCGGCCCACGGTGATCCTGTTCACCACGACCTCGCGCCACCTGTACGGCGTCGATGCGCCCGGCCGCGCGGTGTCGCTGGGCGGCGGCGGCGTGGTGCCGCAACGGGCCGAAGTGCTGGCGGCCATCGACGAGGTGATGCCCCGGGTCACTTCGACCCACTGATGCCCGAGGCACGGGAATAAAAAAGGGCCGGCGCAAATGCGCCGGCCCTTTTTCTTGATGGTTCCCCGCCGCCTACTGGCTGGCGAACTGGATCCGGTGCAGCCCGGCGTACAGGCCATTGGCCGCCAGCAGCTGCGCGTGGGTGCCGGTCTCGGCGACGCGGCCATGGTCGAGCACGGCGATGCGATCGGCATTCTCGATGGTCGACAGCCGGTGCGCGATCACCAGCGTGGTGCGGCCCTTCATCAGCTCCTCCAGTGCCGCCTGCACCTGCCGCTCGGATTCCGAGTCCAGCGCCGAGGTGGCCTCGTCCAGGATCAGGATCGGCGCATCCTTGTACAGCGCGCGCGCGATCGCCAGGCGCTGGCGCTGGCCGCCGGACAGCTTCATGCCGTTGTCGCCGATATTGGTCTGCACGCCCTCGGGCAGGCCCTTGACGGTTTCGGTCAGGTAGGCTGCCGCCAGCGCGCGCTCGACACGGGCCATGTCGATCTCGCTGCCGGGCTGCGCGCCATAGGCCACATTGGCCGCGACCGTGTCGTTGAACAGCACCACGTCCTGGCTGACAAAGGCGATCTGGTTGCGCAGGTCCTTGAGCGCCAGCTCGGTCAGCGGCACGCCGTCGAGCAGGATGCGCCCCGAGGTGGGATCGAAGAAGCGCGGCACCAGGTTGACCAGCGTGGTCTTGCCGCTGCCCGACGGGCCCACCAGCGCCACCACCTCGCCCGGGCTGACGCGCAGGTCGATGCCTTCCAGCGCGGCGCGCGGCGCCTCGCCATAGCGGAAGCCGACCTGCTCGAAGGCCAGTTCGCCGCGGGCGCGGGCAAGCGGCTTGCCGCCGTCCTGCGGCTCGACCGGTTCGTCGATCAGCCGGAAGATCATCTCGGCGGCGGTGATGCCGCGCGTCAGCGGCTGGTTGATGTCGGTCAGGTGCTTGAGCGGCGAGATCAGCAGCAGCATCGCCATCACAAAGCCGGTAAAGCCGCCCACCGTGGTCTGGTTGGCCTGCGCCTGGACCATGGCGATGGTGATGATCACCGACAGCGCCAGCGCGGCCAGGAAGGCCGTGACCGGCTGGTTCAGCCCGCCCGCCACCGCCATCCGCATCGAGTAGTTCTTGAGCCGCTCGGCCACGGTGCGGAAGCGCCGCAGTTCATAGGCCTCGCCGCCATGCAGCTTGACCACCTTGTAGCCGCCCACGGCCTCTTCGACCACGTAGGCGGCGTTGTTGGTATAGGTCTGGTGATCGCGGTTGAGCTTGCGCAGCCGGCGGTTGATCTTCGACATCAGGTAGCCGATCACCGGCAGGATCACCGCGACGATCAGCGTCAGGCGCCAGTTGGTATAGAACAGGTAGATCAGCAGCGCGACCACGGTCAGCGAATCGCGCACCAGCGTGATGAACACGCTGGTCAGGATCTGCAGCACCTGGTTGACCTCGAAGATCACCGCGTTGATCAGCGACGCCGCGGTATTGCGGTGGTAGAACGACGCCGGCGCCTGCAGCAGGCGCTCGAACATCTGCAGCCGCATCTTCAGCAGCACGCGGTTCGAGATCAGGTTGAGCAGGTAGCCCGAGGCAAACTGCGCCACGCCGCGGATCAGCGCCACGCCGGTCAGGATCGCCGGCACATGCCACAGCGTGCCGGCATAGTCGCCGCCGAAGCCCTTGTCGAGCAGGTCGTTGACGACCTTGGGGATCACCCCTTCGCTGGCGGCCACCACCGCCATCGCGAGGATGGCGCCGATGAAGATGCGCAGCTCGGGGCGCAGGTAAGACCAGAGCCGGCTGGCCATGCTGGACGGCACGGCGGCACCTGGCGAAATGGGCGGTTTGGATGTGGTCACTGAGTTTTCTTCTGGGTGAAGGCGGCGTTGCGGCACCAGGGCCCGGCGCTAGCCCGGCCGCTTCTGGCGCGCGACGCGCAGGAAGGGCCTGACGAAGACCTGGAACAGGAAGCGCTGGTAGACATAGCGGCGCAGATAATAGCCGACACTGCGGCGCGCCTTGTCGGTGGCGTCGAGGTCGGCGCGATGCGTTTCCAGCGACGAGGCCTCGGCCAGTTCGGTCAGGCCGATGCAATACGGGACCACGGCGCGCACCGAGACCAGCCCGCGCCGCTCGAACGCGGACCAGTAGTCGGCCGCGCACCAGGTCGGCTGCAGCCCGGCAAGCAGCCGCTCTGCGGCCGCGCGGGTGACGACGTAGCCATGCGCGCGCCACCATTCGCCATAGCGGCGCACCAGCTTGCGTCGTTGGCCGAGCGGCCTGGTGCCCCAGCGGGTGAATTTGTCGACATGCGACAGCAGCACGACCTCCGGTCGGGCAGGGTCCAGCTGCGACGCCAGCGCCTCGAGCACCGCCGGCACGTCATCGCCCAGCAGTGCATCGTCTTCCAGCACCAGCGCCAGGCTGGCGCCGTCCTCTAGCATCTTGCGGTAGACCCCGAGATGGCTCAGCGCGCAGCCGATCTCTCCGCGGCTCATCGGGCGGTAGCTGGTGCTGGCGGCCTGCGCATCATAGCGGCGCGCGACCTCGTCCTCGGCCAGCGCGCGTCCATTCACGGCGGCAAACACCTGGAACGGCACGCCCAGGCGCGTCAGCTGGCCGGCAATGCGCTCGCGGCGCGCCTGCGCGGTTTTGAGGTTGATCACATAGGCGCCGATCATGCCGCCACCGCCCGTGCGTGCTGGCCGGTCCGGCGTGAAAGGGAGATCGATGCGGCGGCGATCGATGCGGCACATGCCACCAGGGATAAAACCGTTTCCATCCCTGCGAATCGGGACCAATGTGCTCGTGTCATCAATTTGGCAACTGAGATCTGGGCTTCGGCGCGCGCCGGTGCGCACCGGCAATCGCGGGCAGGCGGCTGCGGGGCCACTGCGTCGGTGCGGTAGAATACGCGCTCTTCCATCAGCGCCCGGCTGGCGGCGACGCCGGCGGCTGGCCGGCCTGGCCCGGACGGGGCGCGCCCCTACGTTCCATGAAAGTCTCCGCCGTCATCATTACCAGGAATGAAGCTCACAATATCGGGCCATGCCTTGAAAGCGTGTCCTGGTGCGAAGAGGCGATTATAGTGGATTGGGCCAGCACGGACGATACGGTGGCGATCGCGCGTGCCGCCGGCGCCACCGTGATCCATACCGACGACTGGCCAGGTTTCGGCCCGCAGAAAAACCGCGCGGTCCAGGCCGCCAGCGGCGACTGGATCCTCAGCCTGGACGCCGATGAACGCGTCCCTCCGGCGCTGCGCGATGAAATCCTGAAGCACTTGCAGCAGACAGACGCCCAGGCGCTGGCGCTGCCGCGCCTGTCCGCTTTCTGCGGCACCTTCGTGCGCCACGCCGGCTGGTATCCGGACTACGTCACCCGCGTCTTCCGCAAGGGCCGCGGCCGCTTCACCGACGATCTGGTGCACGAGCACCTCAAGGTGGACGACCCGGTCACGCGGCTGCGCGAGCCGCTGGTGCACTACAGCTACCGCTCGCTGTCAGACGTGCTGCGCAAGATCGACAGCTATTCCAGCGCCGGCGCGCAGCAGGCCTACGCGCGCGGCAAGCGCAGCTCGGTTGCATCGGCGGCGGGCCACGGCCTGTGGGCGTTCGTGCGCACCTACCTGCTCAAGCGCGGCTTCCTCGACGGCGGCGCCGGCTTCGGCGTCGCGCTGATGAATGCGCAGGCCAGCTACTACAAGTACGCCAAGCTGGCGCAACTGCACGCCGCGGCCGAAAACAAGGCTGCCGGCTGAAGCGCCCGACGCGGCCGCGCGGCGCCCCACCCTTACCTTCTCGATCGATGAAAGTTGGCATCTCCTGCAATCGCTTCGGCGCCGGCGGCGGCCTGGAGCGCTACGCGCTCGACATCAGCCGGGCCATGGCGAAGCGCGCCGATACCGAAGTCTCGGTCTACGCGCGCCGCTTCGACGCCGGCGTGGCGGCGTCCGCGGGCGTTGCCGCGCATCGGATCGTGGTGTCGTGGCTGCCCGGCAAGCTGCGCGACCGCTATTTCTCGTGGCGGCTGCAGGGGCTGCGCGATGCCGGCGAAGCGCTGATCGGCTGCAACCGCGTGCGCGGTTCCGATATCGCCATCTGCGGCGGCACGCATCGCGGCTACCTCGCCGCGCGCGGCACGCCGGCGCGTCCCTCGGACCAGTGGCAGATCGACCTCGAAAGCGCGCAATATGCCGGCGCGCACCGCGTGGTGGCGCATTCCGCGCTGATGCGGCGCGAAGTGATCGAGCTGTACGGCATCGCGCCCGAGCGCGTCGAGCTGGTCTACCCGCCGGTCGACACGCAGCGCTTCACGCCGGTCGATGACGGTGCGCGCGCCGAGCTGCGGCGCGAATTCGGCTTCGGCGACGACGAGATCGTGTTCCTGTTTCCGTCGTCGGGCCATGCGCGCAAGGGCTTCGACCTGCTCGCCGATTATTTCTCCCGCTCGGACCTGCCGATCACGCTGGCCGTGGCCGGCCGCCCGGTCGGGCGCACCATCCCGCGCGTGCGCGAGCTGGGCTACAGCAGCCGCATCGACGCACTCTACCGAGCCGCCGACTTCACCATCCTGGCCTCGGGCTATGAGCCGTTCGGGCTGGTGGGGGTGGAATCGGTGCTGTGCGGCACGCCGCTGGTATTTGCCGACAATATCGCCTGCCTGGAAGTGATCCGGCCGCAGGCGGTGCATGCGTTTTCGCGCGCGCGCGGCGAGGCCCTGGACCATGCCATCCGCGCCGCGGTGGCGTCGGTGCGCAGCGGCCAGGCGCGGCTGGCGAACCCGCTCGCGCTGCTCGACTACGATCCGGATATCGAGGTCCATGTCGACACCCTGCTGCGGCTCGCCGCCGACGCGCGCGCCGCCCGGCACGCCGCCTGAAGCGGCGTCGGCAACGAATTCAGGCCGCGCTTATTCGTAGACCGTGCTGACGGCATCCGCCGACAGCACCTGGCGCAGCGCGGTCAGCGCCTCGTCCGACGGCACTACCTGCCAGTCGGGGCCGAGCATGGCCTCGCAGCTGGCGGACTTCGCCTCGTAGCGGATTCGCACCGGCAGGCCCTGCACGCCGCTGGCACGGGCCAGGTGGGGCATCAGCAGCTCGCGCAGCATGCCGGTTGAGGAATTGCCGTTCATCGACAGCCGCACCGCGCTGGCAAAGCGCACCCGCGCGGCGACCAGGTCCATCACCGATTCGGCGGTGAAGCGCACGCCGCCGGTGAAGGTATCGTGGCGCGCATTGCCGGTGGCGATCAGCAGTTCGTCCTCGCGGAACATCTGCCGGTTGGCGTCGAAGACTTCGTTGAACACGGTCATCTCGACCAGGCCGGTGCCGTCGTCGAGCGTGACGATCAGCATCTTGCCGCGCTGGGTCATCTGTGTGCGCATGCCGCTGATCACGCCGGCGATGGTCTTGCCGCGCACGTCGCGGCCGAAGCCGCCGCCGTTGCCCTGCACTTCCTTTTCCAGCCCGGCCAGCGTGCCCTTGTTGAAGCGGCGTACCTCGTCGCGGTAGGCGTCGAACAGGTGGCCCGAGAAGTAGTAACCGAGCGCCTGCTTCTCTTCCTGCAGCGTGCGCTTGGGGCTCCAGCGCGGCTCGTCGAGCAGCTCCGGGCGGTGCGCGTCGCCGGCGTCGCCCATCAGGTCGAACAGCGACACCTGGTTGGCCGATTCTGCCTTCTGCTCGGCGGCTTCCATCGCGATCGGCACCGACGCGAGCAGCTGCGCGCGGTTGTCGTTGAGGCTGTCGAAGGCGCCGGCGCGGATCAGCGCCTCGATGGTGCGTCGGTTGACCTGGCGGCGGTCGACCCGCTCGCAGAAATCGAACAGGTCGGTGAAGGGCCGCTCCTCGCGCGCGCGCAGGATGTCCTCGATCGCGCCCTGCCCGCTGCCCTTGATGCCGCCGAGGCCGTAGCGGATGGTCTTCGGATCGGTCGGCGCGAAGCGGTACTCGCTGGCGTTGACATCGGGCGGCAGCACCGCGATCTTGTTGAGCTTGCAGTCCTCGTAGAGGATCTTGACCTTGTCGGTGTCGTCCATGGCCAGCGACATGTTGGCTGCCATGAATTCGGCCGGATGGTGGGCCTTGAGCCACGCGGTGTAGTACGCCAGCAGCGCATAGGCGGCCGCGTGCGACTTGTTGAAGCCGTAGCCCGCGAACTTCTCCATCAGGTCGAAGATATCGTCGGCCTGCTGCGCGGACAGCCCGTTCTTGTCGGCGCCCTCGCGGAACATGACGCGGTGCTGCGCCATTTCCTCGGGCTTCTTCTTGCCCATGGCGCGGCGCAGCAGGTCGGCGCCGCCCAGCGAGTAACCGCCGATGATCTGCGCCATCTGCATCACCTGCTCCTGGTAGACCATGATGCCGTAGGTCTCTTTCAGGACGGGTTCGACGCGCGGATCGGGATACTCCACCTTCTCGCGGCCGTGCTTGCGCGCGCAGAAGCTGGGGATCAGGTCCATCGGGCCCGGGCGGTACAGCGCCACCAGCGCGATGATGTCCTCGAAGCGGTCAGGCTTGGCATCCTTCAGCATGCCCTGCATGCCGCGGCTTTCCAGCTGGAACACGGCGACCGTGTTGGCGGTCTTGAGGATGTCGAAGGCGGGGCCGTCGTCGAGCGGGATATGGCTGCAGTTCCAGTCGGCCTTGCTCGGGTCCAGGCGGCGGATATAGCGCTCGGCCCAGTCCAGGATGGTCAGCGTGGTCAGGCCCAGAAAGTCGAACTTGACCAGCCCGGCGGCCTCGACGTCGTCCTTGTCGTACTGGCTGACCACGCCGCTCATGCCGTCGTTCTGCCCGCCCTGCGTGTACAGCGGACAGAAGTCGGTCAGCCTGCCCGGCGCGATCAGCACGCCGCCGGCGTGCATGCCGACGTTGCGCGTCATGCCCTCGACGCGCTGCGCCAGCTCCAGCAACTGGCGCACTTCTTCCTCGTTGCGCTCGCGCTCGGTCAGCAGCGGCTCTTCCTTCTTGGCTTCTTCGATGGTGACCAGCTTGCCCGGCTTGAACGGGATCAGCTTGGCGATGCCGTCGACGAAGCCGTAGCCGAGGTCGAGCACGCGGCCCACGTCGCGCACCGCAGCCTTGGCTGCCATGGTGCCGAACGTGGCGATCTGCGACACCGCGTCCTTGCCGTACTTTTCCTTCACGTACGTGATCACGCGATCGCGACCGTGCTGGCAGAAGTCGATGTCGAAGTCGGGCATCGAGACCCGTTCCGGGTTCAGGAAACGCTCGAACAGCAGCGCGTACTTGAGCGGGTCAAGGTCGGTAATGCCCAGCGCATAGGCAACCAGCGAGCCCGCACCCGAGCCGCGGCCCGGGCCCACCGGCACGCCGTTGTTCTTGGCCCAGTTGATAAAGTCCGCGACGATCAGGAAGTAGCCGGGGAAGCCCATCTTGATGATGGTGCCGGTCTCGAACTCCAGCCGCGCGTAGTATTCCGGGCGCTTCGCCTCGCGCACCGCCTCGTCCGGGAACAGCACCGCGAGGCGCTTCTCGAGGCCGTCCTTGGCCATGAACACGAGGTAGTCGTCGAGCGACATGCCGTCCGGCGTCGGGAACAGCGGCAGGCGCGGCTTGCCCAGCTCCAGCGTCAGGTTGCAGCGGCGCGCGATCTCGACCGCGTTCTCCAGCGCCGACGGAATGTCCGCGAACAGCGCGCACATCTCGTCCTGGGTCTTGAAGTACTGGTCGGTGGTGAAGCGCCGCGTGCGGCGCGGGTTGGCGAGCAGTTCGCCCTCGGCGATGCAGACGCGCGCTTCATGCGCGGTGTAGTCGTCCGGCGTCATGAACTGCACCGGATGTGTGGCAACCACCGGCAATTGCAGCTCGGCCGCCAGCTGCACGGCCTGCTGCACATAGGCATCGGTGCCGGCGTGGCCGGCGCGCTGCAGTTCGATATAGAAGCGCTGCGGGAACACCGAGGCCCAGTGCTGCGCGGCACGGCGCGCGCCGTCGGCATTGCCGTTGGCCAGCGCCATGCCGATATCGCCGCCCATCGCGCCCGACAGCGCAATCAGGCCGGTGGCCAGCGGCAGGTCGTCTTCGCCCGGTTCCAGGAACCACGACGGATCGATCTCGGCGCGGCCGCGATGCTGGTTGCCCAGCCACGCGCGCGACAGCAGCATGCACAGGTTCAGGTAGCCGCGCCGGTCCTGCACCAGCAACAGCAGGCGCGCGGGCTTGTCGCGGTCCTCGGCGTTGGTCAGCCACACATCGGCGCCCACCACCGGCTTCACGCCCTTGCCGCGCGCTTCCTTGTAGTAGCGGATCAGCCCGAAGGCGTTGGCAAGGTCGGTCAGGGCGAGCGCGCCCATGCCATCGGCGGCGGCGGCCTTGACGGCATCATCGAGGCGGACAATGCCGTCCACGACGGAGTATTCGGAATGCAGGCGGAGGTGGACGAAGCGGGGTGCGGACATGGGCGACATTGTACCGGCTCGGCCCGCCCGCATGCCGCCAATGTTGCGCGCCACCGGAGCGCGCAGCGCGCGCGCATAGCGGCGTGGCGTGCTTGGGAATGCGCCACACGCAGGGGCCGGGCACGCTATAATTTCGCCTTTCCAATCAGGCAGTTATCGCAAGCTGTCGGCGCCCTTCGGGACGCCGCCGCGGCGGCGCAGTGTCCCATGCAGATCGTCAATATTTCCGCTTACAAGTTTGTCTCGCTGGACGACATCGAGACCCTGCGCCCGGCCATGCGCGAGCGCTGCGAGGCGGCGGGCCTGAAGGGCACGATCCTGCTCGCGCCGGAAGGCATCAACCTGTTCCTGGCCGGTCCGCGCGAAGCCATCGACAGCTTCATGGCGTGGCTGCACGCGGACGCGCGCTTTGCCGATATCGCCCCCAAGGAAAGCCTGTCGGACCATCAGCCCTTCAAGCGCATGCTGGTGCGCGCCAAGAAGGAAATCATCACCATGAAGATGCCGCTGATCCGCCCCGAGGCGGGCCGCGCGCCGTCGGTGCGGCCGGTGGACCTGAAGCGCTGGCTGGACCAGGGGCACGACGATGAAGGCCGTCCGGTGGTGATGCTCGATACCCGCAATGATTTCGAGGTGGCGGTCGGCACCTTCGAGGACGCGGTCGAGTACGACATCGCCAAGTTCAGCGAATTTCCCGACGCCGTCGCCGCGCACAAGGCAGACCTGGCGGGCAAGACCGTGGTCTCGTTCTGCACCGGCGGCATCCGCTGCGAGAAGGCCGCGATCCATATGCAGGAAGTCGGCATCGAGCGCGTCTACCAGCTCGAAGGCGGCATCCTGAAGTACTTCGAGGAAGTCGGCGGCAGCCACTATCGCGGCGATTGCTTCGTCTTCGACTACCGCACCGCGCTGAACCCCAGCCTGGAACCGGCCGGGCCGAAGCAGTGCTTTGCCTGCCGCGCCGTGGTCACGCCCGAACAGCAGCAAAGCCCGCACTATGTGGTCGGCAAGAGCTGCCCCACTGCATCGGCGGCAAGGACCGGGCCGCCGCCTGAGGGCTGCCCGCGTACGCGGCTCAGGCCGCGAGCAGGTGGTAGAGGTTGCGCAGCATGCCGGCGGTGGCGCCCCAGATAAAGCGCTGGCCGCCGTTCTCGCGCGGATAGGGCATGGCGTAGAACATGCGTTCGCCGTCGACCCAGCGGAACAGGCGCCGCTCATGGTGGGACGGATCCATCAGGAAGGCCAGCGGCACTTCGAAGACATCGGCCACTTCCGAGGCGTCCGGCCGCAGCGTGAAGCCATCGCGCACCAGGCCCACCACCGGGCTCACATGGAAGCCGGTGCCGGTGATGTAATCCGGCAGCGCGCCCAGCACCTCGACATAGTCGCGCTCCAGCCCGACTTCTTCTTCCGTCTCGCGCAGCGCGGTGTCGATGCGGTTGACGTCCCACGACTCCTGCCGCCCGCCGGGAAAGCTGATCTGACCGGCATGCGCACTGAGATTGGCATTGCGCTGCGTCAGCAGCACCGTCAGGCCATCGCTGCGCTCGACCAGCGGCACCAGCACCGCGGCATCGCGCAGCCCGCGGCTGCGATCGTAGACCCGCGACTCGTCGGTCAGCTCGGGCGCCCACGCCGGCGGCGCCCGGAAGCGGTGCCGGATAAAGTCGACCTGCAGGCGCGGCGCGCTCAGCGCGCCGTTGCGCAGGTCGGTATCGATGACGGGAAGGGATTCGGGATCGAAGGCGGGACGCATAACATCGCAAGTATGACAGAAGCGCGCCATCTGGCGCCGCAGCAAAGCGCGGCAGTCGCCCCGCGCCACCATGCAAAAAGGGCACCCTGGGGTGCCCTTCCTGAGGAAACGCTGGCCGGGTCGCCCCGGCCGGCACGTCCGGCTTACTCCGCGGCCTTGGCAGCGGCGGCAGCCTTCGACACCAGCTTTTCCTTGATACGTGCGGACTTGCCCGAACGCTGGCGCAGATAGTACAGCTTGGCGCGACGCACGTCGCCGCGGCGCTTCACTTCGATGCCGGCGATCAGCGGCGAGTACAGCTGGAACGTACGCTCCACGCCTTCACCCGACGAGATCTTGCGCACGATGAAGGACGAGTTCAGGCCGCGGTTGCGCTTGGCAATCACGACGCCTTCGTAGGCCTGCACGCGCTTGCGGTTACCTTCGACCACATTGACGCTGACGACGACGGTGTCGCCGGGCGCGAATGCGGGGATGGTCTTGTTCGCGGTCAGGCGCGCGATCTCTTCCTTCTCGATCTGTTCGATGAGGTTCATCGTTTTTTCTCCGTAACCATCGTGCCGGCGTTGTATGCCCCAGGACTTCCCGGGCCCCGGCAGAGGATGGGGTTTTACCTGGCGGGAGTTTCCCCCCGCCCTTCTTTCACCGCCCACTCCGACAGGAATTTCTCGTCGGCACGGGTCAGCAAACCTTGTTCGCGGGCCGCCTCGATCAGGTCGGGACGCTTGCGCGCGGTATTGGCCAGCGCCTGCTGGCGCCGCCATTTTTCAATCTCGGCATGATGGCCACCGAGCAGGATGTCGGGGACCCGCACGCCTTCATATTCTTCCGGCCGGGTGTAGTGCGGGCAATCCAGCAGGCCGTTGACAAAGCTGTCCTGCACCGCCGATTGCGCGTCGCCCAGCACCCCGGGCAGGTGGCGCACCACCGCATCGATCAGCGCCATCGCCGGCAGTTCGCCGCCCGACAGCACGAAATCGCCGAGGCTGATTTCCTCGTCCACGCGGCGATCGATCAGCCGCTGGTCGATCGCCTCATACCTGCCGCACAGCAACACCAGGCCCGGCCGCTGGGCCAGTTCCATGACCTTGGCATGCGTCAGCGTCTTGCCCTGCGGCGACATCAGCACCACATGCGGTTTCGCCACGCCGGCTTGCGCCTGCGCCGCCACCGCGGCATCGATGGCATCGTCCAGCGGCTTGGCCAGCATCACCATGCCGGGACCGCCGCCATAGGGCCGGTCGTCGATGGTGCGGTAGTTGTCGACGGTGAAATCACGCGGATTCCAGCTGCGCAACGCATACCGCTGCTGCTTGGCTGCCCGGCTGGTAATGCCCCAGTCGGTCAGCGCGCGAAACATTTCGGGAAACAGCGTGATCACGTCGAACTGCATCCGCTCTCTCCCTTCCTTATCCCGCATCCACGCAGGCACTGCTCAGTAATCGAGCCCCCAGTCCACCACGATGCGCTTGCCCGCGGTATCCACCGTGCGCAGGAACGCGTCGACAAATGGAATCAGCCGTTCGCCGGCCTTGCCGTCGGGCTGCACGAAGGCAACCTGCAGGATCTGGTGGGCACCGTTGTCGATCAGCCCGGACACCTCGCCCAGCAACTCGCCTTGCTCGTTGCTGACGCTGCAGCCGATCAGGTCGACCCAGTAGAACTCATCTTCTTCCGGCACCGGAAAATCCGCGCGCCGGATCCACACGCGACGGCCACGCAGCGCTTCCGCAAGATTGCGGTCGGCTACGCTGGCAGCCTGCGCCACCACCGTGCCGCTGTGCTCGCGCGACTGCGCGATCTTCACGCAGACGGGCTCGGCCCGCGCCGCGTCGGCGGCCACCAGCCCCGCCTGAGGCGGGCTCAGCAGCCACCAGCGGCGCGCATGCAACAATGCCGACGCGTCGTCGGCATGCGGCTGGACCTTGATCCAGCCGCGGATGCCATAGGCAGCGCTGACATAGCCGACTTCCACCAGGTCTTCGGGCAGCGGATCGGCATACAGCAACGCCGCGGGCAACCTGAGTGCCTTGGCGGGCTCGCCCTGCGGCCGGTTCATGGACCGGTTCAGCGGCGGCCGCGTCGGCCGCCCGGCGTCCTGCTTTGGCTCAGTCACGGGTGCGCGTGGTCTTAATGCAAACGCGCCCCGCCGGTTACGGCAGGGCGCGTTGCAGACGGCAATCAGGCAGCAGCCTTGGTGCCTTGCTTGACCAGGCGGGCAACGGTCGGCGACAGCTGGGCGCCGACGCCTTGCCAGTAGGCCAGGCGGTCTTGCGACAGGCGCAGGCCTTCTTCACCTTCGGCTGCCAGCGGGTTGTAGAAACCAACGCGCTCAATGAAACGACCATCGCGACGGTTGCGCGAGTCGGTGGCGACGATGTTGAAGAACGGGCGCTTCTTGCTGCCGCCGCGAGCCAGACGGATAACGACCATGGAATGATTCCTCAGAAAACGGGGTGTTCAAGGGCGTTCGAACACGAAACGCAAGAGTATAGCCCAATTCCCGAGGCCAAACAAACACTTAGGTGGTTGACGCGTGAACGCGGCGCAGGCATCGTGGCAAAAACCGCGACAGGAGGCCCTACATGCGCCCCGCTCTGCACTTCATGTTCGGCATGGTATCGCGTACGCTGCTGGCGCTGATGGTACTGGCAACGAGCCAGTCCGCGCTGGCCGCGCTGCCGCTGGACCAGCTGCGCCTGCCGCCCGGCTTCCGCATCGAGGTGCTGACCGACGACGTGCCGGGCGCGCGCGCCATGGCGATCTCGCCGTCCGGCACGCTGTTCGTGGGATCGCGCAGCGAAGGCAAGCTCTATGCGGTCAGCGATGCGCTCGGCACGCGCCCGCGGGTACGCACTGTCGCCACCGGCTTGCGCAATCCGCTCGGCGTGGCCTTCCATGACGGCAGCCTGTACGCGTCCTCGGTCTCCAGGATCGTGCGGCTCGACCAGATCGAGTCCCGCCTGGACCAGCCGCCCGCGCCCCGGGTGGTGAGCGACCGCTTTCCGTCGGACGGGCACCACGGCGGCAAATTCATCGGCTTCGGCCCGGACGGCTACCTGTACGTCGCCACCGGCGCCCCCTGCAACGTGTGCGAGCCCGACGAAACCCGCTATGCCAACATCGTCAGGATGAAGCCCGACGGCAGCGGCCTGCAGGTGGTCGCGCGCGGCGTGCGCAACACCGTCGGCTTCGACTGGCACCCCGCCACGCGCGAACTGTGGTTCACCGACAACGGCCGCGACCGCATGGGCGACGACGTGCCCGACGACGAACTGAACCGCGTCACCGCGCCCGGCCAGCATTTCGGCTACCCCTACTGCCATGCCGGCAACGTCGCCGACCCGGAATTCGGCGGCAAGCGCCCGTGCTCCGAATTCGTGCCGCCGGTGGCGCGCCTGGGCGCGCACGTCGCCGCGCTGGGCATGCGCTTCTACACCGGCACGCAGTTCCCGCCGGACTACCGCAACAACGTCCTGATTGCCGAACACGGCAGTTGGGACCGCAGCGAGCCCTCCGGCTACCGCGTGGTCCGCGTGGTGCTGGACGGCGCCGGCAAGGCCGTGCGCCAGGAGGTGTTCGCGCAGGGCTGGCTGCGCGGCGGCAGGGCCTGGGGCCGGCCCGCCGATGTCCTGGTCGCGCCGGACGGTTCGCTGCTGGTCAGCGACGATCATGCAGGGGCGATTTACCGCATCCGCTACCAGCCCTGAATCCGGCTGAAAGCCCCGCCCGGCGCGGCTTTGTACGGGCGAAACAATCCGTTACACCGGTAACGGGATTGGCATAGGCGCCCCGATGCCCCATGCGTACCATGAACCCATCTTCCAACAGCAACACAGCGCGACAGGACCCTGGGAATCCGCATGCTCACCCGCTCTCTCCTGCGCGACCTGGTGGCTGGCATCCTGGTGGCCTCGGGCCTGGTCGGCGCGGTAGGCGCCAGCCATGCCCAGGTCGCGTTCTGGCAACAAGTCCGTTCCGATGGCCGGCCCGCCCGGATCCAGTCCGGCGATGGCTGGCAGATGGCCAGCGTGCGCGCCGAAAGCCGTGAACACGTGCAGGCGCAGATCGACCGGATGGAGGCGCGCGCCCGCGCCGACGACCGCCTCAGCGGCCGCCGCGCCGCGCTAGCCGGCGCCCGCGACGACAACCGCGGCCGCGGCCAGGAGCGCAATCCCCCCAATGACGCCCGCAACGAGCCGCGCCAGGGCCAGGTGGGCCCCGGCTGGCAAGCGCGCGGCCGCGACCACGGCCGCTGACCGCAGCTGACGCCGCTTCCCTGGCGGCTGAATACCGCGGCGCCCGTCGCTCGCTGCGGAACTCCGCCCCCGCCCGGCCTGTCTCTATTTAAGTGTGTGCCCCGATTCCGGGCGCGCGCACAGGCTGCCGCCCGGCGCTGTCCGGGGCTCACAGCGTGCCGTCATGTGCGGACGGCAATCGAACTGACCTGCCTCTGCCCGACACCTCCTGCCGGACCCGACCAAGACGGCCCGGGCGCAGCCTCCAGAATGACAATAATTCTGTGAGGTTTGTCATGTCACCCCTGCTTAGCGACCTGGCCGAACATGCGGGCCAGTTATCGCTGTCGATCCTGTTCATGGGCATCCTGACCCTGGTTCTCTACAGCGAAACCCATATCAGCGAGCACGCCTCGGCCCTTATCCGCGGGCTGATCGCCGGCGGCTGGCATTAGCGCCGCTGGCGCCTTTTGACGCACTTCCCTTCCCTGCGCTGACTGCCGGCGTACAATGTGGGCCGGCCGGTACCCTTGTGCCGCCACTTCCATGCCGGCGCAACGCCGGCCTGCACCCAGGCCCGAAACTCTATTTCCGACCATGCCCGCAGCCACGCCAGCCCGCCCCGCCTCTCCGCTCGCCGCGCCGTCTGCACGTGGCAAATCGAAGCTGCTGACCGTGGTGCTGGCGTTCCTGTTCGGCAGCCTGGGCGCGCACCGCTTCTACCTGGGCGGACTGCGCGACGTGTATGGCTGGATGCACCTGCTGGCGTTGCTGGCCGGCGCCATCGGCGTGGCCTCGATGGCCGCCGGCGCGGGCAGCCCGGCACTGAACTGGACCTTTGCCGTGGCCGGCGGCATTTCCGTCATCAGCGCCTTCCTGGCGGCGATCGTCTACGGGCTGCGCCCCGACGACAAATGGGATGCCCGCTTCAACCCGCACGGCAAACCCACGCGTTCGGGCTGGCCGGTGGTGATCCTGGTGATCCTGTCGCTGCTGATCGGTACCGGCCTGCTGATGGCGGGGCTGGCGATCAGCTTCCAGACCTTCTTCGAGTCGCAGGTGGAGGCCGCGCGCGAACTGTCGCAGTAGGCTCCCAGCGCATCGTCTCCCTCGATCATCTTTTGTGCGCGGTCAATGCGGCCGCAATCGCCGGTTTCGCTTTCCGCCAATTCGCCCATACTGGTAGAGCCGTCCGATCCTGGCGGCGCGACGCGCGGCGAGGCCATGCCCCGGCAGCGCAAAGGAGCAAGAATCGACATGCCAAGCTATGAGGAAGGACGCCTGGCGGCGATCGCCGTCCGGCTGGCGCTGTCCTCGGGACTGCCGGCATCGAGCGCCAAGGCCGCGCTGGAACTCGCCAGCAGCATGATCGGCGACCAGCAGGCCACCGCAGCCGCTCTGAAGGCTCAGAACAGCGAACCCTGCGGATCGTCCTTGCCGCTGGGCTCCGCCGCCGGCGGGCGAAAACGCGAAGTATCCAGTTCAAACCGGTTGTAGCGGAAGCCGAGCCGTTCGGCGGCCTTGTAGAAGCGCTGGCGCAGCAAGTCCGCCCACACACCGGTTCCGCGCATGCGCGTGGCAAAGTTCGCATCGTAGGCTTTGCCTTCGCGCATGTCCCGCACGCGGTTCATGACCCGTTCGGCCCGGTCGGGGAAGTGTGCCTGCAGCCATTCCTCGAACAGCGGCCGCACCTCCCACGGCAACCGCAGCACGATGTAGTTCGCATAGACGGCGCCCGCCTCGCGCGCCGCTTCCAGCACGCGCTCCAGGTCAGGCTCGGTGATGAAGGGGATCACCGGGGCGATGCTGACCCCAACCGGGATGCCGGCGTCGGTCAGCGTGCGGATGGTGCGCAGCCGGCGCGACGGCGTCGCCGCACGTGGCTCCAGCGTGCGCGCAATGCCGGCGTCGAGCGTGGTGATGGTCAGTGCCGCCACCGCCAGCCGCTTGGCCGCCATCGGCGCGAGCAGGTCGATATCGCGCTCGATCAGCGACGACTTGGTGATCAGCGCCACCGGGTGGTCGCATGCGTGCAGCACTTCCAGCAGGCTGCGCGTGATGCGCTGTTCACGCTCGATCGGCTGGTATGCGTCGGTGTTGACGCCCAGCGCGATGGTCTCGCAACGGTATGACGGCCGCGCCAGCGTTTCGCGCAGGCGCTCGGCGGCATTGGTCTTGGCATAGAGCTGGGTTTCGAAGTCCAGCCCTGGCGACAGGTCCAGGTAGGCGTGCGTCGGCCGGGCGAAGCAATAGATGCAGCCGTGCTCGCACCCGCGGTAGGGATTCAGTGAAACGTCGAACGGGACATCCGGCGAAGCATTGCGCGTCAGCACGGAGCGGGCGCGCTCGAAATGGACTTCGGTGCGCAATGGCGGCAGCGGCGCGTCGTCGGTGAGCGCAATGGCTTCCGGCACCGCAGCGGTGTCTTCCGGCACCGGGCCCCAGCCATCGTCGAACGCCTCGCGCTGGTCGCGCTCGAAACGCCCCTGCAGGTTGCTGACGGCGCCGCGGCCCTTGCGCGCCGCGGGCGGCCGCGCGCCGGCCTGCGGCGCCTGCGCGTCGGCATCGGCCTCGCGCCGCGTCGCGCCGGCGAGCGGCCTTGCGGGGGATTTGGGTTTTGGCGGGGGGCGCACCATGCTGGCCTTCGTTACGCGGCCTGGCTCTTCTCCTCTACCGAGATGGCCAGTGTCTCCTTGATCTCTTCCATCACCACATAGCTCTTCGACTGTGCCGCGCCCGGCAGCTGCAGCAGGATGTCGCCCAGCAGCCGGCGGTATTCGCCGATCTCGCGGATGCGCGCCTTGATCAGGTAGTCGAAATCGCCCGACACCAGGTGGCATTCCAGCACTTCCGGAATCCGCAGCACCTCGCGGCGGAACTGCTCGAACATATTGCCCGATTTGTTGCCCAGCGAGATCTCCACGAACACCAGCAGCGCACTGCCCAGCAGCGCCGGGTTGAGCCGTGCGTAGTAGCCCATGATGACACCATCGCGCTCCAGGCGCTTGACGCGCTCGATGCACGGCGTGATGGTCAGCCCGACCGCCTCGGCCAGGTCTTTCATCGACATCCTGCCGTCGCTCTGCAGCGCCGTCAGGATCTTGCGGTCGAGCCGGTCGAGCGTGCGCTGGGGCTGGCGACTCGTTCTCATTAGTTTTTCCTGTTTTCCTGAGAAATTCGGTAACTATGACTGGAATGCATTCAATAGTATAGAGACAAATCCTCTATACCGTAGTCATCGCAGTTGGAGCCCCCGAAATGCGCGTTCTCGTACTTGGCAGTGGCGTGATTGGCGTCACCAGTGCGTGGTACCTGGCCAAGGCTGGCCATGAAGTGACCGTGGTCGACCGCGAGGCCGGCCCCGCGCTCGGCACCAGCTTTGCCAATGCGGGCCAGATCTCGCCCGGCTACGCGTCGCCGTGGGCCGCGCCCGGCGTGCCGCTGAAGGCGATCAAGTGGATGTTCCAGGAACACGCGCCGCTCAGCATCCGCCCGGACGGCACGCTGTTCCAGCTGCAATGGATGTGGCAGATGCTGCTGAACTGCAGCGCCGGGCGCTATGCCGTCAACAAGGAGCGCATGGTGCGGCTGGCCGAATACAGCCGCGACTGCATCCGCGCCCTGCGCGCGGAAACCGGCATTGCCTACGAAGGCCGCCAGCAAGGCACGCTGCAGGTGTTCCGCACCGACGAGCAGCTGCACGGCGCGGCCAAGGACATCGCCGTGCTGGAAGAAGCCGGGGTGCCCTACCAGTTGCTTTCGCGCGAGGAACTCGCCGCGAGCGAACCGGCGCTGGCCGCTGTCAGCCACAAGCTGGCCGGCGGCCTGCGCCTCCCCAATGATGAAACCGGTGACTGCCAGCTGTTTACCCAGCAGCTGGCAGGCATGGCCGAATCTCTGGGGGTCAGGTTCCTGTACAACCGCTCGATCGACAGCCTGGTGACCCAGGGCGACGCCGTCATCGGCGCCATGGTCAATGGTGAGCCGATGATGGCCGACCTGGTGGTGGTGGCGCTGGGCAGCTGGTCGACGCAGCTGGTCAAACCCTTCCTGCGCGGCATGTCCAACCTGCCGGTGTATCCGCTCAAGGGCTTCTCGATCACCGTGCCGCTCAGCGATGCCTCGCGCGCGCCGGTCTCGACGGTGCTCGACGAGACCTACAAGGTGGCGCTGACCCGCTTCGACGACCGTATCCGCGTGGGCGGCATGGCGCAGATCGTCGGCTATGACCGCAGCCTCGACCCGGCCAAGCGCCGCACGCTCGAGCATGTGGTGACCGACCTGTTCCCGGGCGCCGGCGATGTCAGCCAGGCCACCTTCTGGACCGGCCTGCGCCCGATGACGCCGGACGGCACCCCGATCGTCGGCCCGACCCAGGTGCGCGGCCTGTGGCTGAACACCGGCCACGGCACGCTCGGCTGGACCATGGCCTGCGGCTCGGGCAAGCTGCTGTCGGACCTGGTCTCGGGCAAGTCGCCGGCGATCCGCGCCGACGACCTGTCGGTCAGCCGCTACCTGAAGCCGGCACGCCATCACCTGGCGCCGCGCCCGGCAGCCGCCTGATACAAGGCCGGTTTTCCCAAGCAAAAAAGGGCGACCTTGCAGGTCGCCCTTTTTTATCCGCGCGCCGCGCGCAACGCTCAGAACTGCTCGGCGCTCAAGGCATTGGCCGGCGCCCCGCCGCCGACCACGGCATCGCGCAGCGCCGGTGCCTGCGACAGGATGTGCTCGGCGAAGAAATGCGCGGTGGCGATCTTGGCCTCGTGGAAGGCAGGATCGTCGGCCCGTTTTGCGTCAGCGGCCAGCATGGCGCGGCCGAACTGCCAGCCGGAGAACACGATGCCGCACAGCTTCAGGTAAGGCACGCTGCCGGCAAACACGGCGTTCGGATCCGACTTGGCATTGGCGACGACGAACTCGACCACGGCCTCCAGCGCGGCGCGGCCCTTGGCCAGCTGCGCCTGCACCGCGGTGAATGCCGCGCCGCCGTGCCGGCCGAGCGCGGCCTCGGTCTCGGCAATCTGCGCGCAGATCTCGCGTGCCACGGCGCCGCCGTCGCGCAAGGTCTTGCGGCCGACCAGGTCGTTGGCCTGGATTGCCGTGGTGCCCTCGTAGATCGGCAGGATGCGTGCGTCGCGGTAGTGCTGCGCCGCGCCGGTTTCCTCGATAAAGCCCATGCCGCCGTGCACCTGCACGCCGAGGCTGGTGACATCGATCGACAGCTCGGTGCTCCAGCCCTTCACCACCGGCACCATGAATTCGTAGAGCGCCTGGTTCTGCCGGCGCACGGCTTCGTCGGGATGCTGGTGCGCCGCATCGCTGGCGGCCGCGGCCACGTACGCCACCGCGCGCGCGCCTTCGGTCAGCGCGCGCATGGTCATCAGCATGCGCTTGACGTCGGGATGGTGGATGATGGTCACCGCCTCGCGCGCCGAGCCATCCACGGGGCGGCTCTGCACGCGCTCGCGCGCATACGCTACCGCCTGCTGGTAGGCGCGCTCGGACACCGCGATGCCCTGCATGCCGACCGAGAAACGCGCCGAGTTCATCATGATGAACATGTACTCGAGGCCCCGGTTTTCTTCGCCCACCAGCGTGCCAATCGCACCGCCATGGTCGCCGAACTGCAGCACCGCCGTGGGGCTGGCCTTGATGCCCAGCTTGTGTTCGATCGAGACGCAATGCACGTCGTTGCGCGCCCCGGTGCTGCCATCGTCATTGACCAGGAACTTGGGCACGATGAACAGCGAGATGCCCTTCACGCCCTCGGGCGCGTCGGGGGTGCGGGCCAGCACGAGATGGACGATGTTCTGCGCCATGTCGTGCTCGCCGTAGGTGATGAAGATCTTGGTGCCGAACACCTTGTAGGTGCCGTCGCCCTGCGGCTCGGCGCGGGTGCGCACCGCGGCCAGGTCCGAGCCCGCCTGCGGCTCGGTCAGGTTCATGGTGCCGGTCCACTCGCCCGAGATCAGCTTCGGCAGGAAGGTGGCCTTCTGCGCGTCGGAACCTGCCGTCAGCAGCGCCTCGATGGCGCCGTCGGTCAGCAGCGGGCACAGCGCGAACGACAGGTTCGCGCTGTTCAGCATCTCGTTGCACGCCGTGGCGATCAGCTTGGGCAGGCCCTGGCCGCCGAATTCCTGCGGATGCAGCACGCCCTGCCAGCCACCCTCGCCGAACTGGCGGAAGGCTTCCCTGAAGCCGGGCGTGGTGGTGACCACGCCATCCTTCCAGCTGCTCGGATCGAGGTCGCCGGCGCGGTTCAGCGGCGCCACCACCTGTTCGTTGAACTTGGCCGCCTCGTCGAGCACGGCCTCGGCCGTCTCGGGGGTGGCTTCCTCGAAGCCGGGCAGCTGGCTGACGGCCTCAAGGCCGGCCAGCTCGTTCATGACGAACAGCATGTCCTTGATCGGCGCACGGTAGGTCATCGATGTCTCCCAACATGTATGAAAAAGCCGTTCGCGGGTCGCCCCCGGAACGGCTCGATACTTGCTGCCTGCTGCTATCCGTGCCGGCCGCAATGCGGTCGGCACGGCCGGCGCGGCATCAGCCCAGTGCCGCCACCAGCTCCGGCACCACGGTGTTCAGGTCGCCCACCAGGCCGTAATCGGCCACGGAGAAGATCGGGGCTTCGGCGTCCTTGTTGATCGCGACGATCACCTTGGAGTCCTTCATGCCGGCCAGGTGCTGGATCGCGCCCGAGATGCCGACGGCGATATACAGCTGCGGCGCGACGATCTTGCCGGTCTGGCCGACCTGGTAGTCGTTCGGCACGAAGCCGGCGTCCACCGCGGCGCGCGAGGCGCCCAGCGCGGCGTTCAGCTTGTCGGCCAGCGGCGTCAGCACCTTGGTGTAGTTCTCGCCCGAACCCACGCCACGGCCACCCGAGACGATGATCTTGGCGGCGGTCAGTTCCGGACGGTCGCTCTTGGCCACTTCGCGCGAAACGAATTGCGAAACGCCCGCGTCGGCCACGGCCGGCAGGGTCTCGACGGCGGCCGAGCCACCTTCGGCAGCGGCGGCGTCGAAGGCGGTGCCGCGCACGGTGATGACCTTGATCTTGTCTTCCGACTTGACCGTGGCGATGGCGTTGCCGGCGTAGATCGGACGCTCGAAGGTGTCCGGGGCGTCGACCTTGGAGATTTCCGAGATCTGGGCCACGTCCAGCTTGGCGGCCACGCGCGGCAGGATGTTCTTGCCGTACGGGGTGGCCGGGGCCAGGATGTGCGAGTAGTCGTTGGCGATGGCCAGCGCCTGCTCGGCCACGTTCTCGGCCAGGCCGTCGCCGAAGTAGGCGGCATCGGCCAGCAGGACCTTGGTCACGCCCGCGATCTTGGCGGCGGCATCGGCCGCGGCCTTGGCGTTGGAACCGGCCACCAGCACGTGCACGTCGCCGCCGCACTGGGCTGCGGCGGTCACGGTGTTGAGCGTGGCGCCCTTGATCGATTGATTGTCGTGTTCAGCAATGACGAGTGCAGTCATGTTCTCTCTCCCCCGCGCTCAGATAACCTTGGCTTCGTTCTTCAGCTTCTGCACCAGCGTCGCGACGTCCGGCACCATCACACCCGCGCTGCGCTTGGGCGGCTCGACCACTTTCAGGGTCGACAGGCGCGGCTTGACGTCGACGCCGAGGTCTTCCGGCTTGACGGTGTCGAGCGGCTTCTTCTTCGCCTTCATGATGTTCGGCAGCGTGACGTAGCGCGGCTCGTTCAGGCGCAGGTCGGTGGTCACCACCGCCGGCAGGCTCAGCGACAGCGTTTCCAGGCCGCCGTCGACTTCACGCGTGACCGAGGCCTTGCCGTCGGCCACCACCACCTTCGAGGCGAACGTGGCTTGCGGCAGGTTGGCCAGCGCGGCGACCATCTGGCCGGTCTGGTTGGAGTCGTCGTCGATGGCCTGCTTGCCCAGGATCACCAGTTGCGGCTGTTCCTTGTCGATCAGCGCCTTCAGCAGCTTGGCCACGGCCAGCGGTTGCAGGTCTTCGTTCGATTCCACCAGGATGCCGCGGTCGGCACCGATGGCCATCGCGGTGCGCAGGGTTTCCTGGCACTGCGTGACACCGCACGACACGGCGACCACTTCGGTGGCAACGCCGGCTTCCTTCAGGCGCACGGCCTCTTCCACGGCGATTTCGTCGAAGGGGTTCATGCTCATCTTGACGTTGGCCAGATCGACGCCCGAACCGTCCGCCTTGACGCGGACCTTGACGTTGTAATCCACCACCCGCTTGACTGCGACGAGTACTTTCATGCGCTCACTCCACTGATAGCTGATAGTCAGAAATTTTGTTCGCTCGTCATTATAACCACCGGGTTGGCGGCTCTCCTATTTTTCGAACGATCGTACTATTTTATCGGCAAAATGATGCCGGGCATAGGCCCGGCACCTTTTTTACCGGTCAGGCGATTGTGCCGCAAAGCCACGCCGGCAGGCTTCGTCCGATTGGATGAAACCCTCGAGTGACGCCGGCTTACCAGGAAATTACCAGGCGGTGATGACCGAATCCTTGAAGGTCGATGTGACGTATTGCTTGATTTCAGGCGAATGGTAGGCCTTCACCAGCTTGGCCACCCAGGGCTTGCTCTTGTCGGCGTCGCGGATCGCAATCAGGTTGGCGTACGGCCCCTTCGGGCCTTCCATGGCGATCGCGTCCTTGGTCGGCGACAGGCCCGCTGACTCGGCATAGTTGCCGTTGATCGCGGCTGCATCCAGGTCGTCCAGCGAACGCGGCAGCTGCGCGGCGTCGAGCTCGACGATGCGGATCTTCTTTGGGTTTTCCGCGATGTCCAGCGGCGTGGCCTTCAGGCCCGCGTTGGGCTTGAGCTTGATCACGCCCTGGCTCTGCAGCAGCAACAGCCCGCGGCCACCATTGGTGGGATCGTTGGGCACGCCCACGCGCGCGCCCTGCTTGAGCTGGTCGAGCGACTTGATCTTCTTCGAGTACACGCCCATCGGGAACGTCACCGTGTAGGCGATATGGGTGAACTTGTAGCCCCGGTCCTTGATCTGGGCTTCCAGGTACGGCAGGTGTTGGTAGCTGTTGGCATCCAGGTCGCCGGCGGCCAGCGCGGCGTTGGGCTGGATGTAGTCGCTGAACTCGACCACCTGGATATTGAGGCCGTCTTTCGCGGCGACCTTTTTCACCTGTTCCATGATCTGGGCGTGCGGGCCGCCGGTGACGCCGATCTTGATCGGCTTGTCCTGGGCGATCGCGCCGGTGGCCAGCGAGGCGCCGAGCACGGCGCCGAGCATCCATTGCAGCAGGTTGCGACGTTGCATGATGTACGTTCCTATCTCGAAAAAGTCTGGGTTCAACGGTGGCTGATGCGGCGGACCAGCCAGTCGCCGAAGCTCTGCACCGCCTGCACGAACACGATCAGGATCACCACCACCGCGACCATCACCTCGGTGATGTAGCGCTGGTAGCCATAGCGGATGCCCAGGTCGCCCAGGCCGCCGCCGCCGATCGCGCCGGCCATGGCCGAATAGCCGACCAGGCTGACGAAGGTGATGGTCAGGCCGGCGACGATGCCGGGCATGGCCTCGGGCAGCAGCACCTTCCACACGATCTGGCGCGTGGTGGCGCCCATCGACTGCGCCGCCTCGACCAGGCCCTTGTCGACCTCGCGCAGCGCGCTTTCGACCAGGCGCGCGATAAACGGGATCGCCGCGATGGTCAGCGGCACGATCGCCGCAGTGGTGCCTATCGACGAGCCGACGATAAAGCGCGTAAACGGAATCACCACCACCAGCAGGATGATGAACGGGATCGAGCGCACCGCGTTGACCACCACGCCGATGGTGCGGTTGAACAGCGGGTGCGACAGCACGCCGCCGCGGTTGGTCAGGTGCAGCAGCACGCCCAGCGGCACGCCCAGCAGCGCGCCGACCACGCCCGAGATCGCCACCATCAGCAGGGTCTCGTTGAACGACGTCAGGAACAGGTCAAACATTTCAGACCACATGTTCGAACTCCTCCACCACGACGCCTTGCGCCTGCAGGTATTCCATTGCTGCCTTCACATCGGCCAGTTCGCCGGTGGCCATGATCGCCAGCGAGCCGAAGGCCTGGCCCTGGATCTCGTCGATATGGCCGTGCAGGATGTTGAAATCCAGCCCGTAGCGGCGGATCGCCTGCGCCAGCACCGGCTGGTCGACACCCTCGCCGGTGAAGGCGAGGCGGTAGACGTGGTCGCGCCCGTTGCCGAGCCGGCTTTCGACGCGCTTGAGCACGCTCGCCGGCAGCTCCTGCGAGATGACGTCGCCGATCATGGCGCGCGTGACCTCGTGCTGCGGCCGCAGGAATACGTCGATCACGCGCCCGCTCTCCACCACCTGGCCGGCCTCGAGCACGGCGACGCGGTCGCAGACCTGCTTGATGACTTCCATCTGGTGCGTGATCATCACGATGGTCAGGCCCAGCTCGCGGTTGATCTGCTTGAGCAGGTCCAGGATGGAACGGGTGGTCTCCGGGTCCAGCGCGGAAGTGGCTTCGTCCGACAGCAGCACCTTGGGCTGGCTTGCCAGCGCGCGCGCAATGCCCACGCGCTGCTTCTGCCCGCCGCTGATCTGCGCCGGGTAGCGGTCCTTCAGCGCCGACAGCCCGACCAGCTCCAGCAGCGGCAGCACGGTGGCGGCAATTTCAGCCCTGGGCTTGCCGGCCAGCTCCAGTGGCAGCGCCACGTTGTCATAGACGGTGCGCGACGACAGCAGGTTGAAGTGCTGGAAGATCATGCCGATCTCGCGCCGCGCCAGGCGCAGCGCGCCGTTGTCCAGCGCGGTCAGGTCCTGGCCGGCGACGACGACGCGGCCGCTGGTAGGCCGGTTCAGCAGGTTGATGGCGCGGACCAGCGTGCTCTTGCCCGCGCCGCTGCGCCCGATGATGCCGAAGACTTCGCCCGCCGCAATCGACAGGCTGACGTCCCGCAATGCATGCACGTCGCCAGACGCGCCCGGGAAGCGCTGCGACAGTCCTTGCAGTTCGATCATGGAAAAGGTGACCAAAAGAAAACGGCAACAGGCGAGGGATCTCCAGCGCTGTTGCCGCTCGTTATTTTTCTGAAGCGCGTATTTTATGCGATTCGCTTCATACCTTAAACGACTTTTTGCCGATGTCTTTATACGTTCCTGGCATATAAAGACCCATAAAGTCGATCAGGAGGCACGCCACGACGGCGACCGCTTGTCGATGAAGGCTTGTACCCCTTCCAGCGCCGACTCGTCCATCATGTTGCAGGCCATGGTCTGGCCGGCAAGCTGGTAAGCCGCCTCGATGCCCATCTCGAGCTGGCGGTAGAACAGCCCCTTGCCGGCGGCGACGGCGGCGGCCGGCTTGGCGCAGATGCTGGCGGCCAGCCGCGCCACTTCGGCGTCCAGTTCGCCGGCCGGCACCACCCGGTTGACCAGTCCGCGTTCGCGCGCACCGGCGGCGTCGATCATGTCGCCGGTCAGCAGCATCTCCATGGCCTGCTTGCGGTGCAGGTTGCGTGACAGCGCCACGCCCGGGGTCGAACAGAACAGGCCCAGGTTGACGCCCGACACGGCAAAGCGCGCATCGTCGGCGGCCACCGCCAGGTCGCACATCGCCACCAGCTGGCAGCCGGCCGCGGTGGCAATGCCATGGACCCGCGCGATCACCGGCTGCGGCATCTGCTGGATCGCCATCATCATGCGCGTGCAGCGGTCGAACAGGCGCCGGTAGTAATCGTGCGACGGCGCCGCGCGCATTTCGCGCAGGTCGTGGCCGGCGCAGAAGGCCTTGCCGGCGCCCGCCAGCACCACCACGCGCACGCTGGGGTCGGCAGCGAGCCGGCGCAGCGCTTCGGTGAGCGCATCGAGCAGCCCTTCGGACAAGGCGTTGAACGCCTGCGGCCGGTTCATGGTCAGGCGCGCCACGCCCGGGGCATCGCGCGATTCGGTCAGCAGCGGCGCGTCGACGCGCGCATCGTTCTCGGCCATGGCGGCGGTCTCCTAGTGCTCCAGCAGCACCTTCAGGTGGGCCAGCACGCTGCGGCCCAGCGCGCTGAGGTTGTAGCCGCCCTCGAGGCAGCTGACGATGCGGCCCTGCGCATGGGTGCGCGCGACGTCGACCAGCTGGCCGGTGATCCAGGCGTAGTCCTGCTCCACCAGGCCCATCTGGCCCAGGTCGTCCTCGCGGTGCGCGTCGAAGCCGGCCGAAATGAACAGCATCTGCGGACGGAATTCATTGAGGCGCGGCAGCCAGATGGTCTCGACCACCTCGCGCACCGCCATGCCGTTGCTGTAGGCCGGCAGCGGGATGTTGACCATGTTCGGCGCCAGGTGCTCGGTGCCGCTGTAGGGGTAGAACGGGTGCTGGAAGATGCTGCACATCATCACGCGCTCGTCGCCGCGGAACGCCGCCTCGGTGCCGTTGCCGTGATGGACGTCGAAGTCGATGATCGCAACGCGCTCAAGCCCGTGCGCCTGCAGCGCATGGCGCGCGGCAATGGCCACGTTGTTGTAGAAGCAGAAGCCCATGGCGCGGCCGGGCTCGGCGTGGTGGCCGGGCGGGCGCACGCAGCAAAAGGCGTTCTCGAACTCGCCGGCGATCACCGCATCGGTGGCCGCCACCGCCGCGCCCGCGGCCAGCGTCGCGGCGGCGAGCGTGTGCGCGTTCATCGAGGTGTCCGGATCGATCGCGTGGTAGCCGCTCGACGGGCTGGCGCTTGCGAGCGCGTCGACGTGCTCGGGCCGGTGCACGCGCTCGAGCTGCTCGCGCGTGGCGGGCGGCGCCTCGCGGCGCTCCAGCAGCCCGTCCAGGCCATGCGAAATCAGGTGATCCTCGATCGCCTGCAGGCGCTCCGGACACTCGGGGTGGAAGTGCCCCATCTCGTGCCGCTGGAACTCGGGGTGCGTGTAATAGCCGGTCGGCATCTCTTATCGTCGCAATGGGTTGCAGTGCGTCGCCATGTTGTCTCCAAACGTTACGTTAGCACAGGCCACGCCAAGGGACCCAGCAGCGCCGGCGCTCCATGCCGCACCCGCCGCGCCACGGATGCCGCGGTGGCATCCGCTATACTCGGTGCGACTTGCAAAGGACACCATGACCGACACCCAGCGCTCACTGCGACGCCCCCTGCTGGGCGCCGCGCTTTCCGCTGCCGCACTCGGACTCTGCGGCCTCTCTCCCAGCCTGCTCGCCGCCGGCAAACGCCGCGTCAGCGTGCGCGAGGAGGAAATCGAACCCGGCCGCTACCGCGACAACCCGCAAGCACGTGCCTTTATCGACGAGATGGTGGCGCGCCACGGCTTTGACCGCGGCATGCTGCAAGAATGGTTCGGGCAGGCGGTCTACTCGGCCACCGTGGTACGGCTGATCATGCCGCCCGCCACCACCGGGCGCAAAAGCTGGCGCACCTACCGCTCGCGCTTTATCGAGCCGATCCGCATCAATGCCGGCGTGCGCTTCTGGCAGGACAACCGCGACACGCTGCGCCGCGCCGAGGCCGAATTCGGCGTGCCGGCCTCGGTCATCGTCGGCATCATCGGCGTCGAAACCATCTATGGGCGCGACATGGGCTCGTTTCGCGTGCTCGACTCGCTGTCGACGCTGGCGTTCGACTACCCGGCCACGCCCAACCGCGAAGCCCGCAGCACGCTGTTCCGCAACCAGCTGGCCGACTACCTGCTGTGGTGCCGCGACACCCGCACCGACGTCTACTCGGTGCTGGGCTCGTATGCCGGCGCCATCGGCATTCCGCAGTTCATGCCGACCAGCCTGCGCGAATACGCCCTCGACTACGACAACAACGGCCACATCGACCTGCGCAACAGCCCCACCGATGCCATCGGCAGCGTGGCGCGCTTCCTGCAGCTGCACGGCTGGGAGCCGGGCCGTCCGGTGGTGTGGCGCATCGCCCCCGACACTGGCAGCCTGGGCATCGCCACCGCGGCTGCCGATGGCGAGCCGTGGCCGACCCGCACCCTCAACCAGCTGACCCGCGCCGGGCTGCGCGTGGACGAGCCCATCAACCTGGGGCGCGAAGGCGAAACCGGGGTGCTGGTGGTGGACCTGCCCACGCCCGACCAGCCTACCGAGTACCTGCTGGGCCTGCGCAACTTCTATGTGCTGACGCGGTACAACCGCAGCTTCTTCTATGCGCTGGCGGTGTACCAGCTGGGCGAGGCGGTCAAGGCGGCGATGGGCTGAGGCGGCACGGCCACAGCAAAAAAGGCCTCGCATCAGCGAGGCCTTTTTGTTTGCAGCGCTGTGGATCAGGCCGGGAACACGCCGGTCGACAGATAGCGGTCGCCGCGGTCGCACACCACGAAGACGATGGTGGCGTTCTCGACTTCCTCGGCGACGCGCAAGGCCACGCACAGCGCACCGGCGGCGGAAATGCCGCAGAAAATGCCCTCTTCCGATGCCATGCGGCGCGCCATGTGCTCGGCATCGCCCTGGCTCACCGGCTCGGTTCGGTCGATGAACTTGGGATCGTAGATCTTGGGCAGATACGCTTCGGGCCATTTGCGGATGCCCGGGATGCGCGAGCCTTCGGCTGGCTGCGCGCCGACGATCTGGATCGCGGGATTCTGCTCCTTGAGGAAGCGCGACACGCCGGTGATGGTGCCGGTGGTGCCCATCGCGGAAACGAAATGGGTGATGCGGCCGTCGGTATCGCGCCAGATTTCGGGGCCGGTGCCCTCGTAGTGGGCCTGCGGATTGTCCGGGTTGGCAAACTGGTCGAGGATCACGCCCTTTCCGTCGCGCTCCATCGAATCGGCCAGGTCGCGCGCATATTCCATGCCGCCCTTGACCGGCGTCAGGATGATCTCGGCGCCGTAGGCCGCCATGCTCTGGCGGCGCTCGAGGCTGAGGTCCTCGGGCATGATCAGCACCATCTTGTAGCCGCGGATGGCGGCTGCCATCGCCAGCGCGATGCCGGTATTGCCCGAGGTCGCTTCGATCAGCGTATCGCCCGGCTTGATGCGCCCGCGCGCTTCGGCCCGCGCGATCATCGACACCGCCGGGCGGTCCTTGACCGAACCGGCAGGATTGTTGCCTTCGAGCTTGCCGAGGATCACATTGCCGCGCGCGTCGTTGGCGGCGCCGGGGATGCGCTGCAGTCTGACCAGCGGCGTGTTGCCGATGGTGTCTTCAATTGTCTTGTAGGCCATGGGGCGAAGGAAGGTCGCAAACGGGGGAATCCAATTCGCCGGCCATTGTAATCCAGACCCCTATCCCCCGCCGGCAGGCGGGAATTGCGCGGCACCGGCCGCAACCGCCTGCCTGCGCCCGCCGTGCCTCAGTCTTCTTCGCGGTTGCCTTCGCCCAGCAGGTGGTACAGCAGGATGCAGCCGAAGGTGGCGGTGCCGATGCCGCCCAGCGTCATGCCGCCCAGCTTCAGCGTCAGGTCGCCGGCCGCCACCGTCAGCGTCGCGCCCACCGTGATCAGGTTGCGCGAGCTGGAGAAGTCCACGTGGTTCTGCACCCAGATCCGGCCCGCGGTAGCGGCGATCAGTCCGAACACGACGATGGTCAGGCCGCCGATCACCGGCCCCGGGATGGTCAGGATCAGGGCGCCGAACTTGGGCGAAAAGCCCAGCAAGATGGCCACCGCGGCCGCCACCACGAAGATCAGCGTCGAATAGATCTTGGTGACCGCCATCACCCCCATGTTCTCGGCATAGGTGGTCACGCCGGTGCCGCCGCCGCTGGCCGACAGCATGGTGGCAATGCCGTCGCCGATAAAGGCGCGGCCGATGTACGGATCCAGGTTGCGGCCGGTCATCACGCCGATGGCCTTGATATGGCCGAGGTTCTCGGCCACCAGCACGATCGCCACCGGCGCGATCAGCAGCATCGCCCCCAGTTCGAACGTCGGCGCGGTGAACGCCGGCAGGCCGAACCAGCTGGCGGCGGCCACGCCGGAGAAATCGATCGGCTTGCCCAGCCCCATCACGTTGGTGCCCAGGTAGTAGGCAACGTAGCCGGCCAGGCCGCCGATCAGCACCGGCAGGCGCCCGATCATGCCGGGCGCGCGCACCGCCACCAGCCCCACCGCGACCACCGTCAGCAACCCCACCCAGGTATCGAGCGCCGCGCCGCTGACCGCCTTCACCGCCACCGGGGCCAGGTTCAGCCCGATCGCCGCGACGATGGCGCCGGTCACCACCGGCGGCATCAGCTTTTCCACCCAGGCGTAGCCCGCCGCCTGCACCACCAGGCCGATCACGGTGTACAGCGCACCGGCGGCAATGATGCCGCCCAGCGCCACCGGGATATTGAGGTTGGGGCCGCTGCCGGCATAGCCGGTGGCGGCGATCACCACCGCAATGAAGGCAAAGCTGGAGCCCAGGTAGCTGGGCACCCGGCCGCGCACGCACAGGAAGAAGATCAGCGTGCCGATGCCGGAAAACAGGATGGCGATATTCGGGTTGAAGCCCATCAGGATCGGCGCGATGGCGGTCGAGCCGAACATCGCCACCACGTGCTGGATCCCGGCCAGCAGTGTCTGCCCCGCGGGCAGCCGCTCATCGGGGCCGATCACGCCCTCGGTCTTGAGCCGCCATTGCGGCAGGAATCCCGCGTCCTCGCCATTCGCCATATTGTCTTGCTCCCTGTGGTCCGGGCTGGCCACCGGATCGGCGGCCGCCGCGCTTGTGCCTGCTTGTTAGGTTGTGGAATGCCGGTCGGCAGCCGCGCGGCAGGTCCTGCCTGCGCGGCGTCCGCATGATACTCCGCCGCCACGGGGGCTGCGAAGCCGACAAGCTTTAGCACAACGCATACCAGCCACAACGCGCCCGGCCGCAGCACGACCGGGCACAGGGCAGCAGCGGCGGTGCTAGCGGGCCGGCTTTGCCGGTGCAGGCGTTGCCTTTGCCCCCTTGGCGGGCGCCGGCGTGGCCGCCGGTGCAGCGGATGGCGTGGCGGGGGACGACCCCTTGCCGGCAATGGTCAGGCCGGCGTCCTGCAGCTTGGCCACGGACTTGGGCCCGATGCCGCTGACGCGCTCGGCCAGGTCGGCGGCGTCCTTGTACGGCCCGCGCTTGTTGCGCTCTTCGACGATGTGGCGGGCCGTGGCCGGGCCCACGCCCTTGACCGAGGTCAGCGCCGCCTCGTCGGCGGTGTTGACGTCGACCGCGGCACGCGCGGTGCCGCCGGCAAGCAGGCACAAGACTGCCGCGAGGGAGATCAGGGAAAAACGCCGGGCAAGCTGCCGGATCCAGTGCATGGCCATGAAGGCTCTCCTTTCCTGTGGATGGTCTGTGGTACCACCCCCGCCAGGGCGGCGAGGTCAGGTCAGGATAGGGGCGCGCCTTGATGGCGGCGCATGCGGCAACAAAAGTTGACACCGGCCGCACGAAAGCGTGTCAGCCGGCGCAAGGCAGGGACGATGCGGGGTTCAGCCGTTGCGCTCGAGCAGCCAGCGGCAGTAGCGCGCCACGCCTTCCTCGACGGTCAGGAAGCGCTCGCCGTAGCCGGCGCCGCGCAGCTTGGACACATCCGACTGCGTGAAGCACTGGTACTTGCCGCGCAGCGCGTCGGGAAACTTGACGTACTCGACCAGCCCTTCCTGCACCAGGTCGTCCAGCGACAGCGGCGGCTTGCCTTCGGCCTCGCGCAGCGTGTTGACCACGGTCGCGGCGATGTCGTTGAACGGCTGGGCACGGCCGGTGCCCAGGTTGAAGATGCCGGACTTCTCCGGATGGTCGAAGAAGAACAGGTTGACCTTGACCACGTCCTCGACCGAGATGAAATCGCGGCTCTGCATGCCGGGACCATAGCCGCCGTAGTCGCCGAACAGCTTCACCGTGCCGTCGGCACGGAACTGGTTGAAGTTGTGGAATGCCACCGACGCCATGCGGCCCTTGTGCGTTTCGCGCGGCCCGTACACGTTGAAGTAACGGAAGCCGACGATCTGCGACAGCGCCGACGGCAGCCGGCGCCGCACGATCTGGTCGAACAGGAACTTGGAGTAGCCGTACACGTTGAGCGGACGCTCGAACTCGCGGTCTTCGCGGAACACCTGCGAGGCGCCGTAGGTCGCCGCCGACGATGCGTAGAGGAACTGCGTGCCCTGCTCCAGGCAGCTCTCCATCAGCGACAGCGTGTAGCGGTAGTTGTTCTCCATCATATAGCGGCCGTCGGTCTCCATGGTGTCGGAGCAGGCGCCTTCATGGAACACCGCGCGGACCTTGCCGAACTCGCCGCGGGCAAAGCGCGCGAGGAAGTCCTGCTTGTCCAGGTAATCGGAGATCTCGCAGTCGACCAGGTTGTGGAACTTGTCGGCGCGGGTCAGGTTGTCGACGGCGATGACGTTGGTCTCGCCGCGTTCGTTCAGGCCCTTGACGAGATTGCTGCCGATGAAACCCGCGGCGCCGGTGACGATGATGGTCATGGTCGGATCAGGATGGGGCGCCGCGCCTCAGGCAGCGGCACCGAACAATTCGGGATAAGTGACGACGGCGGTGCCCAGCTTGCCGACCACGATGCCGCCGGCGCGATTGGCATGCTGCACGGCTTCCTTGAGCGGCACGCCCGCACCCATCATGGTGGCGAGCGTGGCGATCACGGTGTCGCCGGCACCGGATACATCATAGACCTCGCGGGCCTGCGCGGAGACGTGCAGCACTTCGGCTTCGGTATAGAGCGTCATGCCCTCTTCCGAGCGCGTCAGCAGCAGCGCTTCGAGCTGCAGCGCGCGGCGCAGGTTCTGCGCGCGGATGGTCAGGTCGGCCTCGGTCTTCCAGGCGCCGACCACGGCACGCATCTCGGCGCGGTTGGGGGTAATCAGCGTGGCGCCGCGGTAGCGCGAGTAGTCGTCGCCCTTGGGGTCGACCAACACCTTGCGGCCGGCCGCGCGGCCGGCGTCGATCATGCGCGTGACGTGGGTCAGCCCGCCCTTGCCGTAGTCGGACAGCACCAGCACCTGGTAATCGTTGACCAGGCCCTGGAACTTGTCCTGTACCGCGAGCAGCACTTCATGCGCCGGAGTGTTCTCGAAATCCACGCGCAGCAGTTGCTGCTGGTGTGCCACCACACGCAGCTTGATGGTGGTGTTGATCTTGGCGTCGCGGTGCAGGTAGGGCTGCACGTGGCTTTCGGCCAGCAGCGCCTCGAGCGTGCGCGCCGGCTCGTCGTCGCCGACCACGCCCAGCATGCCGACGCGCGCGCCCAGCGCCGCGGCGTTGCGGGCCACGTTGGCGGCACCGCCCAGGCGCTCGTCGCTGCGCTTGACCTGCACCACCGGCACCGGCGCTTCCGGCGAAATGCGCTCGACGTCGCCGAACCAATACCGGTCCAGCATCATGTCGCCGACCACCAGGATATGGGACTGCCGGATCTGCTCCTGCGGAATGACGGTCTTGTTCATGAAGATCCTTGGCAATATCGCGGCGGCCGCGGCAGCCGCGTTAGCTTATCGATTGATGAGTCCGTTGACCCACGTACGCCTTATTCGTTCGCCGGCGGCGCAGCCTTGCGGGCCGGGCGGCCGATGGCGTGGTATTCCACGCCGGTCTCGCGCATCGCCTCGGGCTCATACAGATTGCGTCCATCGAAGATCACCGGCGACTTCAGCCGCCGTTTGATCTGACCGAAGTCGGGGCTGCGGAACACTTTCCATTCGGTCACGATCGCCAGCGCGTCGGCGCCGTCGAGCGCATCCATCTGGTGCTGGTGGAAGCTCACGCGCGCGGCGCCGCCCGGCACATCGGCCAGGTCTGCCTCCAGCACCCGGCGCGCCTCGGCCATCGAGACCGGGTCATGCACCCGCAGCGACGCGCCGCGCGACACCAGCTCGCGCGCCAGCACGCGCGACGGCGCCTCGCGCATGTCGTCGGTATTGGGCTTGAAGGCCAGACCCCAGAGCGCAAAGACGCGGCCGGTCAGGTCGTCGCCGAAGCGGCGTACGATCTTTTCGCCCAGCACGCGCTTCTGCGCGCCGTTGACGGCTTCCACCGCCTCCAGCACGCGCAATGGCTTGCCATGGTCTGCGGCGGTGCGCATCAGCGCCTGGACGTCCTTGGGAAAGCACGATCCGCCATAGCCTGCCCCGGCATACAGGAAACTGTAGCCGATGCGCGGGTCCGAGCCGATGCCCATGCGCACCAGCTCGATATCGGCGCCGACCTCGTCAGCCAGGTTGGCGAGCTCGTTCATGAACGAGATGCGCGTGGCCAGCATCGAATTGGCCGCGTACTTGGTGAACTCGGCCGAGCGCACGTCCATGTAGAAGGTGCGCTCATGGTGGCGGTTGAACGGCGCATACAGCTGCCGCATGGTGGCCTGCGCGTGGCGGCCGGCGGCGTCGGCATTGCAACCCAGCACGATGCGGTCGGGGCGCATGAAGTCTTCGACCGCGGCGCCCTCTTTCAGGAATTCCGGGTTCGACACCACCGAGAACTGCAGGTCTTCCAGTCCGCGCGCGGCCAGCTCCTCGCGAATCGCGGCGGTGACGCGGTCGCCGGTGCCCACCGGCACGGTCGACTTGTCGACCACCACCTTGAAGCCGGTCATGTGGCGGCCGATATTGCGGGCCGCCGCCAGCACGTACTTGAGGTCGGCCGAGCCGTCCTCGTCCGGCGGCGTGCCCACCGCGATGAACTGCACGTCGGCATGCTCGACGCTGGCTGCCACGTCGGTGGAAAAGATCAGGCGGCCGGCCTCGCGGTTGCGCTGGATCAGTTCCTGCAGGCCCGGCTCGTAGATCGGCACGCCGCCCGCGTTGAGCAGCGCGATCTTCTGCTCGTCCAGGTCCAGGCAGAACACGTCGTTGCCCTGCTCCGCCAGGCAGGCGCCGGTGACGAGACCGACGTAGCCGCTGCCGATAATGGTGACTTTCATAGCTTCAATTCACATCCGTTGCACGGCCACCGGAAATCAGCCGAGCGTTTCGGAACGCCGCGGGGCATAGGTCTCCCAGCGGTTGCAACCAGGGCACTGCCAATAGAACAGCCGCGCACGGAAACCGCATTCGCGGCAGGTATAGCGCGCCAGGTTGCGCGTTCGCAGTTGCAGCAGGTCGCGGATGGCAGTGGTTTCCTTCGCCTCGTCGTCCGCTTCCGCGCCCTCGGACTGGCCAGTCGCGGCCTCGACCACAGCAGCCTGCGCGGCGGGCGCGGTGGCGGCCACCGCCGACTGCGCCTCGAAGTACTTGGTCAGCGCCAGCAACGTGGGCTGGCGGCGCAGCTGTTCGCGCATCAGGCGCGCCGCGGCCTCGGGGCCATTCACCTCCAGTTCGGCCTTGTACGCGGTGTCGAGCACCTCGGGCGCGAGCTTGCCCTTGAGCAGGCCGCGCAGCCACTCCAGCGCCACCCCTTGCTCGTCCAGGGCGGCATAGGCCTTGACCACGCGCTCAGCCACCAGCGGCAGGAAGGCAGCGTCCTGCTGCTCGATGCCGAGCCAGTGGCCCAGCGCCGCGCGCGCATCGCCCGCCGCCGCGGCGACGTCGCCGAGCAGGATCGGCGCGCGCACGTTGGCGGGATTCTCGGCCACGGCCTGGTTCAGCCATTTCACCGCGTCTTCGGGGCGCTTGCGCTGCAGCGCGTCCTGCGCCAGCTCGCAGCAGAACTGCGCGATCTGCAGGCTGTAGCTCTTCTGCTCCAGCGTCTGCAGCTCACGCGCGGCATCGATCGCCTTCTGCCACTCCTTTTCGACCTCGTAGAGCTCGAGCAGCACGCGCTTGGCCGACGCCGCGTAAGGCCCGGACATCAGCCGGCGCAGCGATTCCTCGGCACGGTCGAGCAGGCCCGCGCGCAGGTAGTCTTCGCCCAGCTCGAACAGCGCGTGCTCGCGTTCGGGCTCGGGCAGGTCGGGGCGCGTGGCCAGGTTCTGGTGCACGCGGATGGCGCGCTCGGTTTCGCCGCGGCGCCGGAACAGCGCGCCCAGCGCAAAGTGCAGCTCGGTGGTTTCCGGGTCCAGCCGGGCGACTTCGACAAAGGCGTCGATGGCCTTGTCGGGCTGCTCGTTGAGCAGGAAATTGAGTCCCTTGAAGTAGGAGCGCGGCAAGGCCCCCTGCTCGCTGATCATCTGGCGCACGTCGAAGCGCGCCGCCATCCAGCCAAGGCCAAAGACAAGTGGCAGCACCAACAGCCACCAGGTTTCGAACATCATGGATCAGACTTTCGGGCCGACTACGTTATAGGGAGACTTGCCGTCGCGGGGCACCGGGGCGGCGCTCGCCGCTGCCGTCGACGGCGCCGCCGTCGACGCCCGTGCGTCCGCGGCCGCGCGCCGCAGCCTGGCCAGTTCCACGCGCTGGCGCATCAGCCCCGGCGCCACCGAGGCCAGCGCCGCCACCGCGCCCAGCGCGAAGGCGGCAAACAGGATCAGGATCAGCGGCGCATGCCAGACGGCATTGAAGAACAGCTGCAGCGAGGCTTCTGCGGTATTGCGCAGGGCCAGCACGAACAGCAGCACGAATACGACGATGCGGACGATCCAGGCAAACAGTTTCATGCGGGTAGGCGGCGAAGCGGCATGGCGTTGAGGCGGGCAAGCACAAAGCCTGCGGCTGGCAGGACGTCCAGTGCAAGGCCCGGCCAAGACCCCGGCATTGTAACGGAATCACTTCACGGATTCGGTAACGTGGCGGTAACGGCCTGCCGGCGCGCGTCTCATAGGTGTCGGCGCTCCGGCTTGCAGACGCTGCCGCATGCCGTTCCGCCAGCATCGAGCATAAAAAAAGCGCCCCAAGGGGCGCTTTTTTGACAAATCAGTAGCAGGCAGTGCCAGTCGAAGTCACGAGCGAATGAAATCCAGTCCGCTCTCGTGCAACCCCGTCGGTGCGGCGGATGCCGCGCCCTGGCCTGCCTTGCCCGGCAGGGCTTGCGCCGTGCCGCCGGAATGGCCGTTGCCGTTGGCGCCCGCGGGCGCCGGCTGGCTACGGTCAACCCGTTCGCGCAATTCCTTGCCCGCCTTGAAGTGCGGCACCCGTTTTTCAGGTACCAGCACCCGCTCGCCGGACTTGGGATTGCGCCCCACGCGAGGCGGACGCCGGTTCAGACCAAAACTGCCGAATCCGCGGATCTCGATGCGGTGGCCGTCGGCCAACGCTTCGGACATCGCGTCGAGTATCGTTTTCACCGAGATGTCCGCATCCCGCAGCAGCAGCTGGGGGAAGCGGGCAGCCAGTTTTTCGACGAGCTCCGACTTGGTCATGGGCATACGCGCAAGCGCGGGGGCCTGCGATTACTGGTTGTCCTGGCCGAGCTTGGCCTTCAGCAGGGCGCCGAGGTTGGTCGTGCCAGCCGTGCCGGTGTCGGCCTGGAACTTCTGCATCGCTTCCTGCTGCTCTGCGCTGTCCTTGGCCTTGATCGACAGGTTGATGTTGCGCGACTTGCGGTCGACGTTCACCACCAGGGCGGTGATCTGCTCGCCTTCCTTCAGCACGTTGCGGGCGTCTTCCACGCGGTCAGCGGAGATTTCCGATGCGCGCAGGTAGCCTTCGACGTCGTCGGCCAGCTGGACCACGGCGCCCTTGGCGTCAACGGCCTTGATCGTGCCCTGAACCAGCGAGCCCTTGTCGTTGGCCGAGATGAAGTTGTTGAACGGATCGCCCGACAGCTGCTTGATGCCCAGCGAGATGCGTTCCTTGTCGACGTCGATGCCCAGTACCACGGCTTCGACTTCGTCGCCCTTCTTGTACTTGCGCACGGCCTCTTCGCCGGACTCTTGCCAGGACAGGTCGGACAGGTGCACCAGGCCGTCGATGCCACCAGGCAGGCCGATGAACACGCCGAAGTCGGTGATCGACTTGATCTGGCCGGCGAGCTTGTCGCCCTTCTTGTGGTTACGCGAGAAATCGTCCCACGGGTTGGCCTTGCACTGCTTCATGCCCAGGCTGATACGACGCTTGTCTTCGTCGATATCCAGCACCATGACTTCGACTTCGTCGCCCAGCTGGACCACCTTGGACGGGGCCACGTTCTTGTTGGTCCAGTCCATTTCCGACACGTGCACCAGGCCTTCGATGCCGGCCTCGATCTCGACGAACGCGCCGTAGTCGGTCAGGTTGGTCACCTTGCCGAACAGGCGGGTGCCTTGCGGGTAGCGGCGCGAGATGCCGACCCACGGATCTTCGCCCAGCTGCTTCACGCCCAGCGAGACGCGGTTCTTTTCCTGGTCGAACTTGAGGATCTTGGCGGTGATTTCCTGGCCAACCGACAGCACTTCGCTCGGGTGGCGGACACGGCGCCAGGCCAGGTCGGTGATGTGCAGCAGGCCGTCGATGCCGCCCAGGTCAACGAACGCACCGTAGTCGGTGATGTTCTTGACGATACCGTTGACGATGGCGCCTTCCTTCAGGGTTTCCATCAGCTTCTGGCGCTCTTCGCCCAGCGTGGCTTCGACCACGGCGCGGCGCGACAGCACAACGTTGTTGCGCTTGCGGTCCAGCTTGATGACCTTGAATTCCAGGGTCTTGCCTTCGTACGGGGTGGTGTCCTTGATCGGACGCACGTCAACCAGCGAGCCCGGCAGGAACGCGCGGATGCCGTTGACCATCACCGTCAGGCCGCCCTTGACCTTGCCGGTCACGGTACCCGAGATGATTTCGCCGTCTTCCAGTGCCTTCTCGAGGTTCAGCCACGAGGCCAGGCGCTTGGCCTTGTCGCGCGAGAGGATGGTGTCGCCATAGCCGTTCTCGAGTGCGTCGATGGCCACGGAGACGTAGTCGCCGGCCTGCACTTCGAGTTCGCCCTGGTCGTTCAGGAACTCCTCCACCGGCACAAATGCCTCGGACTTGAGGCCGGCGTTGACGACCACGAAATTGTGGTCGATGCGCACGACTTCAGCGGAGATCACTTCGCCAGCCTTCATATTGGAGCGGGCGATCGATTCCTCGAACAGTGCGGCAAAGGATTCGTTAGTTTGCAGGTCGGACATAAACGTAAGGTGAAATCCGCAATACGCTGGCCGGCGCGACGATCGCGCTCAGTCTGCCAGGGCAGCGGGGTCAGGTTTGACAAAAGCCAGCCAGGGCAAAGGCCCGGACTGACGCCATCGGGTACGGAAGGGGCGCGCCGCTTCTACGGATGCGCCCGCTGCATGTCATGCATCGGGCCGCACAGCGGCAAACCACTCCAGCACCTGCGCCACTGCCTGATCCACCGTCATGTCGGAGGTATCGAGCAGCTTTGCATCCTCGGCGGGACGCAGCGGCGCGGCGGCACGGGTACGATCCCGCGCGTCGCGCGCCTCAAGGTCACGCAAAAGGTCTTCGATATTAGCAGAAATTCCCTTATCAATCAATTGTTTATAGCGCCTGCGCGCACGCGCCTCGACGCTCGCGGTCAGGAACACCTTGAGCTGGGCGTCCGGGAAGATCACGGTGCCCATGTCGCGGCCGTCCGCCACCAGCCCGGGCAGCTTGCGAAAGCTGCGCTGCAGCTGGGTCAGCGCGTCGCGCACCGGCTGGTGCACGGCGATGGCCGAGGCGCGGTTGCCGATCGCCTCGGCGCGGATGGCCAGGCTCACTTCCTCGCCTTGCAGCCAGACGCGGTCGGGCCCGAACTTCACATCGAGGCGCGAAGCGATCCGCGCCAGGGCGTCCATGTCGGCCAGGTCAACACCCAAGCGGTCGCTGGCCAGCGCTACCAGCCGGTACAGCGCACCGCTGTCGAGCAAGTGGAAGCCCACCGCATCGGCAACCTTGTGCGCAACCGTGCCCTTGCCAGAGGCGGTCGGTCCGTCAATGGTGATGACGTTGACGATAGTCATTGGTTATGGCATCCAGTGAAACGATTGATTGTTAATTCTATTGAGAATCATTATCATTTGATCCATGGCATCGCGCCGCGGCAAGCGCGATGCATCCCTCAGTATTGGTCGCGAGGCAATCTACCATGGCAAAAACCCTGACGTTCGGCATCATGCACCTCGGCATCGCGTTCAGCGTGACCTATGCGCTGACCGGCAGCCTGGCCGTGAGCGGTGCCGTCACTTTTATCGAACCGGCCATCAATACCGTGGCCCACTACTTCTTCGACAAGTACTGGGACAAGCGCCAGCATCGCCAGGCGCCGGCCACCGGCGACAGCGCCGCAGCCTCCGCCGGCAACGGTGCCAACGCAGGCCTGCTCAGCGCGTGACGCCGGCGAACACGCTGAAGTAGTCCGGGAAGGTCTTCGCCACGCAGCCCGGATCATTGATCCGCACCGGCAACGGGCCGAACGCCGCCAGCGAGAAACACATCGCCATGCGATGGTCATCATAGGTGCCAATGCCGTCGGCCGGGGTCTGCCACGGCTGCGGCGGCGTCACGCGCAGGTAGTCGGCGCCCTCCTCGACCACGGCGCCCAGCTTGCGCAGTTCCGTCGCCATCGCGGCGATGCGGTCGGTTTCCTTGACGCGCCAGCTGGCGATATTGGTCAGCGTGGTGGTGCCTTCGGCAAACAGCGCCGCCACCGCCAGTGTCATGGCGGCATCGGGAATGTGGTTGCAGTCCAGTTCGATGCCGTGCAGGCGCCCGTCGTCGCGCTCGGTGCCGCGCACCTCGATCCAGTTGTCGCCCGCCATCACATTGGCGCCCATGCGGTTGAGCGCATCGGCAAAGCGCACATCACCCTGGATGCTGGCCATGCCGACGCCTTCCACGCGCACCGGACCACCGCCGATCGCGCCGGCGGCCAGGAAATACGAAGCCGACGATGCGTCGCCCTCGACAAAGATCTCGCCCGGCGAGCGGTAAGCCGCCCGTGCGGGCAGGATGAAGCGCTCCCAGCCCTGCCGCTCCACATCGATGCCGAAGCGCGCCAGCAGGTTCAGCGTGATCTCGATATACGGCTTCGAGATCAGCTCGCCCACCACTTCGATCTCGATGCGGCCGCTGGGCGACTGCGCCAGCGGCAGGCTCATCAGCAGCGCGGTCAGGAACTGGCTCGAGACGTCGCCGCGCACGCGGATCGGCGCGTCGATGCGCAGGCTGGCCGGCTGGATATGCAGCGGCGGGAAACCTTCGTTGCCAAGGTAGTCGATCACCGCGCCGACCTGGCGCAGGCCGTCGACGAGGTCGCCGATCGGCCGCTCATGCATGCGCGGCACGCCGGACAGCTTGTAGCTGCCGCCCTGCAGCGCCAGCGCGGCGGTCAGCGGACGGATCGCGGTGCCGGCGTTGCCCATGAACAGCTCGGCCGACTTGTTGGGGAAGTTGCCGCCGGCGCCGGTGACGATGTAGTCGGCGCCTTCCTGCCGCCAGGCCACGCCCAGCGTGCGCAGCGCCTGCAGCATCACGCGGGTGTCGTCGGAATCGAGCAGGTCGCGCACGCGGGTTTCGCCGTTGGCCAGCGCAGCCAGCAGCAGCACGCGGTTGGAGATGCTCTTCGAGCCCGGCAGCCGAACGGTGCCGTGGGCGCGGGTCAGGGGGCCTAGCGTCAGGTGTTCCATGGATGTCGTGGGCGCCGGGGCGCCGCGTTCAGGCGATGGGCCGAGGCCATCAGGGTTCGATATGGTTGTTGCCCGCGGCACGCTCGGCACCCCAGGCCAGGCGGGTCTTGCTGGCGCGCGTGAAGATGCGCTCGAGCGCGTCGCCGTCGCCTTTCTCGATCAGCGTCTTCAGGTGCGCCAGCACCGACTGGTAGGTATTCAGCTCGCGCAGCAGCGCGTCGCGGTTGGCGACGCAGATGTCGCGCCACATCTCAGGGGACGAGGCTGCGATCCGCGTGAAGTCGCGGAAGCCGCCGCCGGCGAAATCCAGCTTCAGCGCCGCATCTTCGGCGTTGGCCACCTGCGCCACCAGCGCGTACGACAGCACGTGAGGCAGATGGCTGACCGCGGCAAACACGGCGTCGTGCTGCACCGCCGACATCACGTGGCAATACGCGCCGGCGCTTTCCCACATGGCGCGCACCGCGGCAACATCTGCGCGCGCGTTTTCCTGCAGCGGACACAGCACGGTCTTCTTGCCGTCGTACAGGTCCGGCAGCGCGGCCTCGACGCCGTTGAGCTCGCGCCCGGCGATCGGATGGGCCGGCACGAACTGCGCGGCCTTGTCGCCCAGCGCGGTCTTGGCGGCGATGATCACGTCGGACTTGGTGCTGCCGGCATCGGTAACGATGGTGCCCGGCTGCAGGTGCGGCTCGAGCGCGTGCAGCAAGGCAAAGTTCTGCGCCACCGGCGCGCACAGCACGATCACGCTGGCGCCGCGCGCGGCATCGGCCAGCGTCGCGGCCTCGTCGATCACGCCCAGGTCCAGCGCCTTCTGCAGCGAGGCAGCCGAGCGCCCCACCCCGACCACCGTGCCCACCACGCCGGCGCGCTTGAGCGCCAGCGCGAGCGAGCCGCCGATCAGGCCGACGCCGACAATGACAACACGGGAAAAATGCAATGCACTCACAATCACAGGCCGCAAGCGGCGGTAGTTCGGTTCAGACCGAGGTCAGTCAAGGGGCGGCACAACCATTCGCTTCTGCGGCGGCCGGCCTCAGGCCAGCGCCCGCTCCAGCGCCGCGATAAACGCCGCGTTCTCTTCCGGCAAGCCGATGGTCACGCGCAGCCAGCGCGGCAGGTTGTAGTTGCCCACCGGGCGCACGATCACGCCCTGCCGGAGCAACGCCAGGTTCACGCGCGCGCCGGCGCCGTCATCGTCGCCCACGCGCACCAGCACGAAATTGCCGGACGACGGCACGTATTCCAGGCCGAGCCGGTCGAATGCTTCGGTCAGTTGCCGCTTGCCGTCGCGGTTCAGCTCTGCACTGCGGCGCAGGAAGGCGGTATCGGCCAGCGCGGCGATGGCGGCGGCCTGCGCCACGCTGTTGACATTGAACGGCTGGCGGATGCGGTTCAGCAGGTCGGTCAGTTCCGGCTGCGCCACCGCATAGCCGATGCGCAGGCCCGCCAGGCCATAGGCCTTGGAGAACGTGCGCGACACCATCAGGTTGGGATAGCTGCGCACCCAGGCAATCGCGTCGTATTGCTGGCCGGCATCGAGGTACTCGTTGTAGGCCTCGTCCAGTACCACCACGACATGGCGCGGCACCCGCTGCAGGAACGCCTCGATCTGCGCCGCCGGCAGGAAGGTGCCGGTGGGGTTGTTCGGGTTGGCGATAAAGACCAGGCGCGTATCCGGCGCAATCGCCGCCGCCATCGCGTCGAGGTCATGGCCGTAGTCGCGCGCGGGCACTTCGATGGCACGGGCGCCGATCTCCTGCGTGGCCAGCGCGTACACCGCGAACGAGTACTCGGCATAGACGATCGACTGGCCCGGCTCCACCAGCGCGTGCGCGGCCAACTCCAGGATGTCGTTGCTGCCGTTGCCCAGTGTCAGCCAGTCGGCGGGCACGCCGAAGCGCGCCGACAACGCGCCCTTCAGTGCAAAGCCGTTGCTATCGGGATAGCGGCCCAGTTCGGCGACCGCCGCGGCCACTGCAGTGCGCGCCGATTCCGGCATGCCCAGCGGATTCTCATTGGAGGCGAGCTTGACGATGCCGGCCTCGTCCAGGCCGAACTCGCGCGCGACTTCCGCAATCGGCTTGCCCGCCACGTAGGGCGAAATCGCCCGCACATAATCCGGCCCGAAACCCGGTGCGCCGCCCTGCTTGCCCTGCTCTGCCATCTTGTCTCCTTGTGCGATCCGGCTGCCTTACTTGCTCGATGGATACGAGCCCAGCACCTTCAGGTAGGCCGCGTTGCGGCGCAGCTCTTCGATCGCGCGCGCCACCGCGGGCTCATGCTGGTGCCCTTCCACGTCGACGTAGAAGTAGTATTCCCACGCGCCGCTGCGCGCCGGACGCGACTCGAAGCGGCACATCGACACGCCGTTCGCGGCCAGCGGCGCCAGCAACTGGTACACCGCGCCGGCCTTGTTGGGCACCGACAGGATCAGCGAGGTCTGGTCGCTGCCCGAGGGCTCGGTCTCATAGCGGCCGATCACGGCAAAGCGCGTGCGGTTGTGCGGATCGTCCTGGATATGCGTGCGCACCAGGTGCAGATGGTAGCGGTTGGCGGCCGATTCACCGGCGATCGCGGCCACGGTCGGGTCTTCGCTGGCCATGCGCGCCGCTTCGGCATTGCTCGACACCGCCTGGCGCTCGAGGTGCGGATAGTTGGCGGTCAGCCAGTGCTGGCACTGCGCCAGCGCCTGCGCATGCGCGCGCACCACCGTGACGCCCTTCATGTCGGGGGTCGACGCCATCAGGTTGTGGTGCACCTTGAGCGCGATCTCGCCACTGATTTTCAGAGAGGTCTGCAGGAACAGATCGAGCGTGCGCGACACCGCGCCCTCGGTGGAATTCTCGACCGGCACCACGCCGTACTCGACCGTGCCCGCCTCGACCGCGCGGAACACCTCGTCGATGCTGGGGCAAGGCACGCCTGATACCTCGTGGCCGAAATGCGCGTACAGCGCCTGCTCCGAGAAGGTGCCGGCCGGGCCCAGGAACGCCACTTCCAGCGGCTTCTCCAGGCCGCGGCAGGCGGACATCACCTCGCGCCAGATGGCGGCCACGCTTTCGCCCAGCAGCGGACCCGGGTTGGCGCCCTGCACCTTGCGGATGACCTGCAGCTCGCGCTCCGGACGGAACACCGGCGCGCCGTACTTCTTCTTGACCTCGCCCACCTCGAGCGCCAGCTTCGCGCGGCGGTTCAGCATCGCCAGCAGCTCGCGGTCCACGGTATCGATCTGCTCGCGCAGCGGCCCCAGCTCGACCGACAGCTGGCGCTCGGCATCACTCAGATGGCTGTCGCCGTTCTGCGGCGCATTTGGCGGCGTCTCCTCGCGCGCGGGGGTGCGGTCTTGTCTTGTCATGTTGTATCAATCCGGTGGGCCGCCGGGCGCGGCGGCCAGGAAACTGCCCGCGCGGCCCGGCATGCCGTGGCTGGCATGCGTGGACCCGCAGCGGGAATGCGCGTCAGGCGGAGGTCCGCTCGAACTCGCGCATGAATTCGATCAGCGCCATCACGCCTTCCAGCGGCATGGCGTTGTAGATGCTGGCGCGCATGCCGCCCACGGTCTTGTGCCCTTTCAGTTGCACCAGGCCGTTGGCCCGGGCCTGCTGCAGGAAGGCCTCGTTGCGCGATTCGTCGCCCAGGAAGAACGGTACGTTCATGCGCGAGCGGCAGCTGGGATGGATTTCGTTGCGATAGAAATCGCTCTGGTCGAGGTAGTCGTACAGCGCCGACGCCTTGGCGATATTGCGCTGTTCGATCGCAGGCACGCCGCCCTGGCGCTTGAGCCACTGGAACACCAGGCCGGCGATATAGATCGCATAGGTCGGCGGGGTGTTGTACATCGAGTTGTGCTCGGCCACCAGGCGCCAGTTGAACGCCGACGGGCACAGCGGATGGGCATGGCCGATCAGGTCTTCGCGCACGATCACGATGGTGACGCCGGCCGGGCCGATGTTCTTCTGCGCGCCGCCGTAGACCACCTGCACGCGCGACCAGTCGATCGGGCGCGACAGGATGTGGCTGGAGGCATCCGCCACCACCACGCGGTCGCCCTTGACCTGGCCGATATCGGGGATGTCCTGGAACTCCACGCCGACGATGGTCTCGTTGGTGCACAGGTGCACGTAGCCGGCGTCGTCCGACAGCTTCCAGTCGGCCACGTCCGGAATGCGGTGGTATTTCTGCGCCTCGCTGCTGGCGGCGATATTGACCGCGCCGTAGCGGCGGGCCTCCTGCTCGGTCTTGACCGACCAGGTGCCGGTGACGACGAAGTCGGCCTTGGGCGCGTCGGCATGACGCAGACGCATCAGGTTCAGCGGCACGATGCCGTTTTCGCCGATGGCGCCGCCCTGCAGGAACAGCACGCGGTAGTTGGCCGGAATATGCAGCAGTTCACGCAGGTCGGCGATGGCCTGGTTGTGGATGCCTTCGAACTCGCGGCTGCGGTGGCTCATCTCCATCACCGACACCCCGGTCCCGCGCCAGGACAGCATCTCCTCGGCGGCCTGTTGCAGCACTTCGGCAGGCAGCGCTGCCGGGCCGGGCGAGAAGTTGTAGACGCGTTCGGCCAATGCACGCTGCATCATGCCGGCAAGAGCGGGATTCTGGGGATCGTTCATGAGACGGGGGATGGAAAAATGGCTGCCGGTGTTACCCAAGCAGCCATTATCCCTCAAACCCGCGCCCCGTAGGGCGCCGGGGGTTAGCCCCCGGTTTGCGCGCCGGCCCGAACGCGATCGGACGGGCAGCGGGCGGATCCGTTGCGGATCACGCCGGCATCACTTCGAAGCGGCGGTGATTTCCTTCTCGGCGGCGTCGCGCATCGACTTGCCAACCTGCGGGCCGTACTTCTGCATCATCGAGCCCCAGATCTCCTGGGTCGCCTTGCCCTGGTTGGCCATGAACTTCTGGCCGGTCGGCGACTTCAGGAAGGTGGTCAGGTCCTTCAGTTCCTGCGTGGTGTAGTACTTGCCGAAGGCATCGTAGTGCGCCTGGATGGCATCCTTGCGGAAGCCGTCGGTGGTAAACGCCGTGCCGGCGCCGTCCACGACGCGCTGCACCGCGCCGTTCTTCTTCAGCTTTTCAACCGCGGCCTGCTTCTGCTTGTCGCTCAGGGTCTTGTTTTCGACCAGCACCTGCTCGAGGACCAGCGGCGCTTCCTGCTTGGCGCCTTGCTGCCAGTTCTCTGCCTGGCCCTTCACAGCCTGGTCTGCCTGCATGACGGAAAGCAGTTCCTTGATGGCTGCCGTCTTTTCCGCGTCCTGTGCGTGGGCATGCTGCGCCATCATGAAGGTCGGAACAAAAGCAGCCAGAACAGCGATACGTCGATAGGTTTTGAGCATTGTGACTCCCTGGTAAATACGTCCGTTTTAGTCCGGACAGCCGCGAGGCGAGTTCCGGCTGGCGTCCTATTGTTGCAACAATTTACGTTTGGTCTTAAGGATTCGCGTCGGCATCTGCACCTGCGGCACCTTCGGTGCCCTCGGCGCCTTCCGCACCCTCGGCCTCGTCTGGCTCCTCGCCATTGCCGCCGTTGTCGGCATCGCTTTCAACGATGCGCTGCAATCCGGACAGCTTGGTGCCCTCGTCCACGTTGATCAGCGTGACACCCTGGGTGGCGCGACCCATTTCGCGGATTTCCGCCACACGGGTACGGATCAGCACGCCGCCGGTGGTGATCAGCATGATCTCGTCCTCGGGCGAAACCAGTGCAGCAGCCACCACACGGCCGTTGCGCTCGCTCGTCTGGATCGCAATCATGCCCTTGGTGCCGCGGCCATGTCGAGTGTACTCGGCGATGGGGGTACGCTTGCCGTAGCCGTTCTCGGTCGCGGTCAGCACGCTGCCGCGCACGCCCGCATCGGCCGCTTCTTCAGCGGTCTCGGCCGGCGCCACCAGCATCGCGATCACGGCCTGGCCGTCTTCCAGGTTCATGCCGCGCACGCCGCGCGCCTGGCGTCCCATCGGACGCACGTCGTTCTCGTCGAAGCGCACGGCCTTGCCGGCGTCCGAGAACAGCATCACGTCGTGCTGGCCGTCGGTCACCGCCGCACCGATCAGGTAGTCGCCTTCGTCGAGGTCAACCGCGATGATGCCGGCCTTGCGCGGGTTGGAGAACTCCGTGAGTGCAGTCTTCTTGACCGTGCCGCGCGCGGTCGTCATGAAGATGAAGTGCTCGGCGTCGAACTGCCGCACCGGCAGGATGACGTTGATCTTCTCGCCCTCCGACAACGGGAACATGTTGACGATCGGCCGCCCGCGCGAGTTGCGCGAGCCCTGCGGCACCTCGTAGACCTTCAGCCAGTACAGCCGGCCGCGGTTGGAGAAGCACAGGATGTAGTCGTGGGTATTGGCCACGAACAGCGTATCGATCCAGTCGTCTTCCTTGGTCGCGGTGGCCTGCTTGCCCCGGCCGCCACGCTTTTGCGCACGGTATTCGGAGATTGGCTGGCTCTTCATATAGCCGCTGTGCGACAGGGTGACCACCATGTCCTGCGGGGTGATCAGATCCTCGGTATCCAGCTCGGTCGCGTTCAGTTCGATTTGCGAACGGCGCTCATCACCAAATTCGGCGCGAATCGCCGTCAGTTCGTCGATGATGATGGACGTAATCCGCTCGGGGCGCGCCAGGATATCGAGCAGGTCGGCGATTTCCGCCATGATGTCGCGATATTCCTGGACGATCTTGTCCTGTTCGAGCCCAGTGAGGCGTTGCAGGCGCATTTGCAGGATTTCCTGCGCCTGGCCGTCCGACAGCCGATACAAGCCGTCGGTCTGCATGCCGAACACGGCCGGCAGCCCGTCCGGCCGGTACGACGCCCGCCCGCCGGGGGTTTCACCCTCGGCGCGGGCCAGCATTTCACGCACCAGCCCCGAATCCCACGCCTTGCTCATCAGTTCCTGCTTGGCGATCGGCGGCGTCGGCGCGGCCTTGATGATGGCGATGAACTCGTCGATATTGGCCAGCGCGACCGCCAGGCCTTCAAGCACATGGCCGCGCTCGCGCGCCTTGCGCAGTTCGAACACCGTGCGCCGGGTAACGACCTCGCGGCGATGCGCCAGGAAGTACTCCAGCATCTGGCGCAGGTTCAGCAGGCGCGGCTGGCGGTCGACCAGCGCCACCATGTTCATGCCGAAGGTGTCCTGCAGCTGGGTGTTCTTATATAGGTTGTTGAGAACGACCTCGGGCACCTCGTTGCGCTTGAGCTCGATCACCACCCGCATGCCGGACTTGTCCGACTCGTCGCGGATATCCGAGATGCCTTCGATCTTCTTCTCGGTGACCAGCTCGGCAATGCGCTCCAGCAGGGTGCGCTTGTTGACCTGGTACGGCAGCTCGTCGACGATGATGGCCTGGCGCTGGCCCCGGTCGATATCCTCGAAGTGCGTCTTGGCGCGCATCACCACGCGGCCGCGGCCGGTGCGGTAGCCTTCGCGGACGCCCTGAATGCCATAGATAATGCCGGCGGTCGGAAAATCCGGAGCCGGAATCAATTCAATCAGCTCGTCCACCGTCGCCTGCGGGTTGCGCAGCAGATGCAGGCAGCCGTCGACGATTTCATTCAGGTTATGCGGTGGGATATTGGTGGCCATGCCCACTGCAATACCCGACGAACCGTTGATTAGCAGATTGGGAATACGCGCCGGGAGAATCGAGGGCTCTTTTTCAGAGCCGTCGTAGTTGCTGTCGAAATCGACGGTTTCCTTGTCGATGTCGTGCAGCATCTCGTGGGCGATTTTCGACAGCCGGATTTCGGTATAACGCATGGCCGCGGCGTTATCCCCGTCCACGGAACCAAAATTCCCCTGGCCGTCGACCAGCATGTAGCGCAGCGAGAAGTCCTGCGCCATGCGCACGATGGTGTCATAGACTGCGGTATCGCCGTGCGGGTGGTACTTACCGATCACATCCCCGACGATACGGGCCGACTTCTTGTAGGCGCGGTTCCAGTCGTTGTTGAGCTCGTGCATCGCATACAGCACGCGCCGGTGCACCGGTTTCAGGCCATCCCGGACATCCGGAAGCGCGCGCCCGACGATCACGCTCATGGCGTAATCGAGGTAGGAGCGGCGCATTTCCTCTTCTAGGGAGACCGGAAGGGTTTCTTTTGCGAATGGATCCATTGCGGCGTGGTTTATGCGGCAGGTTTAAGCAAATGACAGGCCTTTGGCACGCGGCGCCGGTGGGCGCCTGACGGCTGGGCAACGTGCCATTCTAACATGCCGGCACCCCCTGCCCGGCGCTCTCCGGACAGGCCCCGCAGCGGCCCGCCGAGGCCGCTGCTGAAACCCGGAATCCCTGATGCCACAAGGCTTTGCGGGCGATACAAGACCCATGTTGCACAAACACCACAGGCCCAAAACCCATGCGGCGAATCGAATATATTTACTTCTTAGGAAACGACCCTTGTGGCACAATTCCCCAGCGAAGAGCCAGACATTGTTCGAAGTGGAGCATCCGCCACATCGAGAATGTTATACTCCGAAGAATGTATGACTTGTTTTCGTCCATTTGCTCGCAGTAACCCTGCGGTGATCTCATCCTGAGAGGAGAAATATGAAAAAATTTGCCAAGCTCGCGCTCGTTGCAGCTACCGCAGTAATGGCTGCATCCGCTCAAGCTCAGTCCGTCCCTTATGAAAAGAAGGCAGTGAACGACAACTGGGGCAACGGTACGAGCGAGTACGTGTGGAAGAATGGCACGAACGAGCTCTGCTGGCGCGACAGCTCCTGGACCCCGGCCACGGCCAACGCGCTGTGCGACGGCGCCCTGGCTCCGGCTGTGGCCGCTCCGGCTCCGGCTCCGGTGGCTCCTCCGGTGGTTTCGAGCGAGAAGGTCACTTTCGCTGCTGACACCCTGTTCGACTTCGACAAGGCTGTGCTGAAGCCCGAAGGCAAGGCCAAGCTGGACGACCTGGTCTCGAAGCTGCAAGGCATCACCCTGGAAGTCATCATCGCCGTTGGCCACACCGACTCGTTCGGCTCGGACAAGTACAACGATCGCCTGTCGATCCGCCGCGCTGAATCGGTCAAGGCTTACCTGGTGAGCAAGGGCGTTGAAGCCAACCGCGTCTACACCGAAGGCAAGGGCAAGCGCCAGCTGAAGGTCGATCCGAAGTCGTGCAAGGGCAACCGCAAGTCGCAGATCGCCTGCCAGCAGCCGAACCGCCGCGTGGAAGTCGAAGTGGTCGGCACCCGCAGCGCACGTTAATCGGAACCCTTCCGATCCAAGAAGCCCAGCGCAAGCTGGGCTTTTTTTTTGGTACAGTTGCCCGGACTGTCCCCTTCCTCCACCCGCCGCGGCCGCGCCGCCGGACCCGCATACGATGACGTTGCAATCGCAAACCCTCCCCGCAGCCGACGCCGCCAGCCAGCACCCGCCGCGCCGGAATGCCGACCCCAAGGAAATCGATAAATTCAGCGAGTTGGCCCACCGCTGGTGGGATCCGCAAAGCGAGTTCAAGCCGCTGCACGAACTGAACCCGCTGCGCCTGGGCTGGATCGATGGCATCGCCGCACTGGCGGGCAAGCGGGTGGTCGACGTGGGCTGTGGCGGCGGCATCCTCTCCGAGAGCATGGCACGCCTCGGTGCCACCGTGCGCGGCATCGACCTGTCCAGCAAGGCGCTCAAGGTGGCGGACCTGCACAGCCTGGAGTCCGGCGTTGCCGTGACCTACGAGGAGATCGCCGCCGAAGCGCTGGCCGCGCGCGAGCCGGCCAGCGTGGATGTGGTCACTTGCATGGAGATGCTCGAACACGTGCCGGATCCGGCTTCGATCGTGCAGGCATGCGCGACGCTGGTCCGTCCGGGCGGCCATGTGTTCTTCTCGACCATCAACCGAAACCTGAAGGCCTACCTGCTGGCCATCGTCGGCGCCGAATACGTGCTCAACATGCTGCCGCGCGGCACCCACGACTACGAAAAGTTCATCACACCCTCAGAGCTGGCCCGCTTCGCGCGCCAGGCCGGCCTGGACCTGGTCGAGATGCGCGGCATGACCTACAACCCGCTGTCGCAGGTCTATAGCCTGGGCCGCGACACGGACGTGAACTACCTGATGGCATTCCGCCGGGTGGCGGCATGACCGCGGCGATCGCAGGGGTCTTCTTCGATCTCGACGGCACCCTCGCCGACACCGCGCCTGACCTGGCTGCCGCGGCGAACCGGCTGGTGGTCGAACGCGGCCGCCCGCCGGTGGCCTACGACAAGCTGCGCCCCGTGGCCTCGCACGGCGCGCGCGGACTGCTGGGCGCGGCGTTCGGCTTGCGCCCGGAGGACGCCGAATTTCCGGCCCTGCGCGATACCTTCCTGGATTACTACGAGGCCGACATCGCGGTGCATACGCGCCTGTTCGACGGCATGCCGCAGGTGCTGGCCGCGCTCGAGGCGGCGGGGATCCCGTGGGGCATCGTGACCAACAAGATCGCGCGCTTCACGGTGCCGCTGGTCGCCGCGATCGGCCTGGCGCCCCGCGCCAGCGCCGTGGTCAGCGGCGACACCACGCCGCACGCCAAGCCCCACCCCGCCCCGCTGCTGCATGCCGCCGCGAGTGCCGGCGTCGACCCGAGCCGCTGCGTCTATGTGGGCGACGACCTGCGCGACATCCAGGCCGGCAAGGCCGCGGGCATGATCACAGTGACCGCCGCCTACGGCTACTGCGGCGACGGCGACCCGCCCGAGGCCTGGGGCGCGGACCACCTGATCCGCCACCCGGCGGAGCTGATTCCGCTGCTGGTACCCGCCGCGATCGCCTGAAAGTGCGCTGGCAGTATCCAGGCACCGGGCCTGGAACTCCCCAAGACAGCTTGCGTCCAACCGGGTACAATCCAGCTTCCTCACTGGGGCCGACCTGGTTTCGACGTGGGTTACAAAGCAGTGGAGGGCATACCGAGGACCCGTCACCTCGTTAATCAATGGGAATGCAATAACTGCTAACGACGAACGTTACGCACTGGCAGCCTAAGGGCCGCCGTCCTCGCACTGGCTCGCTGACGGGCTAGGGTCGCAAGACCACGCGAGGTCATTTACGTCAGATAAGCTCCGGAAGGGTCACGAAGCCGGGGACGAAAACCTAGTGACTCGCCGTCGTAGAGCGTGTTCGTCCGCGATGCGCCGGTTAAATCAAATGACAGAACTAAGTATGTAGAACTCTCTGTGGAGGGCTTGCGGACGCGGGTTCGATTCCCGCCGGCTCCACCAGTATTCAGTCCGATGCAGTACCAGCAGGACCAGAAACCCGCGACAGCTCAGGCTGCGCGGGTTTTTTCTTTGCCCGCCGCCGCCGCTGGCATGCGCCGGGAAAAAACAACATCCCCAGATTTGGGGATGCCGGGCCCGCCATGCAGGCCCATGATGCGATGCGGGCGATCCGCGACTCGCCCGCTGCCACTTCGAGCCCTCGTCCACCCGGCCGAGGGCTTTTTCTTTTGGTGCGACGGCCAGGGACGGGAAAATTTCCGACCCCAAAATAGGCCAAGCCTTATCGCTTCACGAGTGTGCCGATCCTATCGTAGCAAGGAACTTTGACCGGCATGTCGCTGGTTGTCATTGGCCTGCTTCGCACTCGCCGCGGGAGCTGCGCGGGGCAAGCCGCATTCCTGACCCTGCTATGAACCGATCCCAACTCTTCCATTTCCTGCGCCGCTGGCTGGTCATAGTGGCGAGCTTCGGGGCACCGCACCTGGCCCATGCGAAGTGCACTGCCACGCCATCGTTGCCTTATGACCAGACCCTCGACAGCATGGCGATCGCGGTCAACCTTGCCGAGGGCAGCACGATTCCCGGAACGGTACGCAGCTACCAGTTCAGCGGCAGCTGCACCAACGTGCTGCCCTGGGTGGTGCCTGGCGCCCCGATCGTCTCGTGCTACTACGGGTCCGGTACCGAAGTAAGGCCGGGCGTCTATTCCACCGGTGTCCCGGGCGTTGGCATCCGCCTGCGCAATGCCGCTGGCCAGCCGATGACCAATGCTTCGGGCGTCTGGTGCGACACCCGCTCGGCCAACCTGGGCCACCTCAATGCCGACCTGACCTATTCCGTATCGGTGACCATCGAGTTCGTCAAGACCGGGCCGATCTCGCCCGGCAACCTCGACCCCGCCCAGACCCGCTTCGGCTTCGGGGTCTATAACGGGTCGGTGGAAGGCGCGCTGAGCGGCACGGGAAACCGCGACAACTACATCGGCTTTTCCGGCACCATCGCAACGCGCGAAATCGCCTGCAATGTCGTCGCGCCCACCACGGTGAACCTGCCTGCGATCAGCGCCAGGACGCTTGCGACGCAAGGCTCCGGCGGCAACACGCCATTCGCCATCCAGTTGAGCTGCAACAGTGCGGCCATCGTCGGCATGACGCTGGACGCCGCCGCCGGCACGCCGGTGATGTCGACCGCGTCCGGCATCCTCGGCCTCAGCAATGCCGGGACCCCCGGCGCGGCGGGCGGCGCGGGCGTGCAGATCATGAATGCCAGCGGCACCGCGCCGGTACCGCTGCAGATGCGCAATGCCATGGGGAGCATCCAGGCCAACGTACCCGCCACCTATCGCTTCGGCGCCCGCTATGCCAGCCTCGGCGGCACCCCTTCGCCGGGTAACGTCAGCAGTTCGATGGTGTTTACGCTGGACTACCAGTAAGCGCTATCGCGGCAGTGACGTACCGGAGGCATGGTTCATCGCTACATCCCGGAACCGAAGGACTACAATAGCCCGCTGCAGTCCTTCAAGGCTTTCGCGATGTCCGACCATCCCCGCTTCACCATCAACCGCTCCATGATCGCCCTGGTTCCGGAACAACCGTTCCTGGACTGGATCCAGGCGGTCGATCCCCAGCCTGTGGCCGGCCTCACGCTGGAGCAGGTGCGCGAAGACCAGAGCGTGTTCCTGCTGCCCGAGGAGCTGGCTGACACGCACGAGAACGCCGTCCGCTGGGTCGAGAAGCGCTGGCAGGAATTCTTCGAATTCATGCTCGGCGAATGGTTCGACGACTCGGCATGGCCCGAGGAACTGTCGCTGAAGATGTTTCGCGAGTGGTTCAGCGTGCGCTATCACTCGATGGTGTTCGACATGGCACCCGACGTGCCGGTGATGCACGACGACTGGGACGACGAGGACGATTCGTCGGAGCTGCTGCACTGACCTCCCGGCCGCCCTTCAAAGGAAGCGGTCAAGTATCTTGCGGCTGTGCTTGTCCAGCGCCATCAGGTCGCGGATCAGGTAGTGGATGCCGTGCGTGTCCGAGATCAGCAGCGTGCTGCCAGCCAGGCGCCGGATCGCCTCTTCGCCGCGCAGCACCAGGTCGGTCTGGCCGCGGTCGGTCTTGACCGTCCACACGCTGGGCGTGGCGTAGGTCGACACACTGACGATGCGCTCGATTTCCGGCATGAACTCGCGCGAGGCCAGCTCCGCCTCGATCATGTCGCGCTCGGCGATCGGCAGGTCTTCCAGCCGCGGAATCCATACCACCTCGTGCCCGTCGGCGCTCATCATGCCGATGCCGCCCTGCGGCGCCGAGATCGGGAAGGCACGCACCGGCACCACGCCTTCATGGACAGTGCCGTCCTCGGCGATCAGCACCAGGCGGCCGAACGGGTTGCGGTCCAGCGTGAACACGGGGGTCGGCGCGGCGGCGGCAATGTCATTGGGCATGGGCGGTCTCGGGGATCTGGATCGGCTCTTCGGCGTCGTCGTCTTCGGTATCGACATTGCGCGCCTGCGCCTGGTAAAGCTTGTAGTACGCGCCTTCGCGCAACAGCAGCTCGTCGTGGCTGCCCACTTCGACGATCTGGCCGCGGTCCATCACCACCAGCCGGTCGGCCTTGCGCAGCGTCGACAGGCGGTGCGCGATGGCAATGGTGGTGCGGCCCTGCACCAGGTTGTCGAGCGCCTTCTGGATTTCCTTCTCGGTGGCGGTGTCGACCGACGAGGTGGCCTCGTCCATGATCAGGATGCGCGGGTTGATCAGCAGCGCGCGCGCAATCGAGATGCGCTGGCGCTCGCCGCCCGACAGCGCCTGGCCACGCTCACCCACCAGCGAGTCATAGCCGTGCGGCAGCCGCAGGATGAACTCGTGCGCATGCGCGGCGCGCGCGGCGGCGATGATCTCCTCGCGCGTGGCGTCCGGCTTGCCGTAGGCGATGTTGTCGGCGATCGTGCCGAAGAACAGGAACGGCTCCTGCAGCACCAGGCCGATATGGCGGCGGTACTCCGATACCGGCAGCGAGCGGATATCGACCCCGTCGACCCGGATCGCGCCCTCCGAGACGTCGTAGAAGCGGCAGATCAGGTTGACCAGCGTGCTCTTGCCGGAGCCGCTGTGGCCGACCAGCCCGATCATCTCGCCAGGCGCGATCGACAGGTTCAGCCCGCGGATCACCGCGCGGTTGCCGTAGCGGAAGCCCAGGTCGCTCATGTCGATGGCGCCTTCGACCTGGTCCAGCTTCGCCGGGCGCACCGGCTCGGGCACGCTCGACACATGGTCGAGGATGTCGAAGATGCGCTTGGCGCCGGCAGCGGCCTTCTGCGTCACCGAGACGATGCGGCTCATCGAATCCAGCCGCGTATAGAAGCGGCTGATATAGGTCAGGAACGCCACCAGGACGCCCACCGTGATGGCGCTGTGCGACACCTGCCAGATGCCGAACACCCACACGATCAGTAGACCGATCTCGGTCAGCAGCGTCACCGTCGGCGTGAACAGCGACCACACCGCGTTGACGCGGTCGTTGATCGCGAGGTTGTGCTTGTTGGCCTCGCCGAAGCGCGTGACTTCGCGCTTTTCCTGGGCGAACGCCTTGACCACGCGGATGCCGGGGATGGTGTCGGCGAGCACGTTGGTGATCTCCGACCAGATCCGGTCGATCTTCTCGAACCCGTGGCGCAGGCGGTCGCGCACCAGGTGGATCATCCAGGCGATAAACGGCAACGGCACCAGCGTCACCAGCGCGAGCCACGGGTTGATCGAGACCAGGATCACCGCCGTCATCAGGATCATCAGCACGTCGGTGGCGAAGTCCAGCAGATGGAGTGACAGGAACACGCAGATGCGGTCGCTTTCCGAACCGATGCGCGCCATCAGGTCGCCGGTGCGCTTGCCGCCAAAATACTCCAGCGACAGCTTTAGCAAATGTTCATACGTTGTCGTGCGCAGATTCGCGCCGATGCGCTCCGATACCCGCGCCAGCAGGTAAGTTCGCGCCCATCCCAGCGACCACGCCACCAGCGCGGCGCCGAGCAGCCCCGCCAGGTAAAGCCGCACCAGCCCATAGTCGATCGGCACGCCGTTCTGGAACGGGATCAGCACCTTGTCCATCAGCGGCATGGTCAGGTATGGCGGCACCAGCGTGGCGGCGGTCGACAACAGCGTCAGGAGAAAGCCGCCCAGCAGTTGCCAGCGGTATGGCTGGGCGAAGCGCCATAGCCGCAGCAGCGCCCAGGTCGACGGCGGCGTTTCCAGCTCGCGACTGCATTGCGGACACTGTTCCTCGTCCGGCGGCAGCGGCGCCTTGCAGGTCGGGCACAACACCTCGCCGGCCACAGTGACCGGACGCGAGGCGGCGGCGTCGCGCTGGGCCTCGAACTGGTCCGCCAGCCGCAGAGCGGCGGGATTGTAACCAAGCGTATATCGCCAGGTGGCGAGCCGGCCCGCCGGGCCGGTCAGTTCCAGCGTGCCCACCCCCGCGTGGTCGGTATGCGACAGGCGTAGCGCAGGGGCGATGTTCCATTCCCGCACATTTTTTTCGCCGGGGGCGCGGGCAACGATGCGCTGGTCGGTCACAACCAGCCACCCTTGGGTAAAATGCAGCCTCGCGTCGAGGTCCAGCGCCAGTCCGGCCAGGACAGTCTCGCCGGGTCGGAGCCACGATCCGGCTTCAGTCCGCCAGGGTTCATCGGCGGCGGTGGCGGTAGGGACAGGCAGGGAGGACTGGGTCATGGATGGCGCGGCGTGCGTCCAGGGAATGCGGACATAACTTGAAACAATTTAGACCGGGCACGCGCTGGCGGCCCGCGAATTCGCCCGCAGTATACATAACGACGAACGCGCGGGTAGCCCTGATGCATTGCACAATCACTTTTACACCAAGAAAGTCAACCCGCTCCGTGCTGTAACGTTACTGAAAGGTTAGGCTTCCATTTCTCGGGCGTTCCGCCCACTGCCTCAAGCTAATTCAATGAAAAAGAAGGACATTGAGATTTTCGATGTCATGTCGCTGCGCGGCCCGAATATGTGGACATATCGGCCCGTTCTGGAGGCATGGGTCGATATCGGGGAACTGGAGGACTTTCCCTCCAACACGATTCCGGGGTTCTACGAGCGCCTGTCGGCCTGGCTGCCGTCGCTGATCGAGCATCGCTGCAGCATCGGCGAGCGCGGCGGCTTCCTGCAGCGGCTGAAGGAAGGCACCTGGCCGGGCCATATCCTGGAACACGTGACGCTTGAGCTGCAAAACCTGGCGGGGATGCCGGGCGGCTTCGGCAAGGCGCGCGAAACGCCGGTGCGCGGCATCTACAAGGTGATCGTGCGTGCCTGGCACGAGGAAGTCACCCGCGCCGCCCTGTTCGGCGCGCGCGACCTGGTCATGGCCGCGATCGAGGACCGCCCCTACGACGTCGCGGCCACGGTGGAGCATCTGCGCCGCCTGGTCGACAAGCATTGCCTGGGCCCCAGCACCGCCTGCATCGTCGATGCCGCGGACGACCGCGACATCCCGGCGATCCGCCTGTCGGACGGCAACCTGGTGCAGCTGGGCTACGGCGCGCGCCAGCGCCGCATCTGGACCGCCGAGACCGACCGCACCAGCGCCATCGCCGAAAGCATCTCGCGCGACAAGGACCTGACCAAGAGCCTGCTGGAATCCTGCGGCGTGCCGGTGCCGGAGGGCCGCCTGGTCGAATCGCCGGAAGACGCCTGGGACGCCGCCGAGGACATCGGCGTGCCGGTGGTGGTGAAGCCCTATGACGGCAACCATGGCCGCGGCGTGTTCACCAACCTGATGACCCGCGAGGAAGTGGAAACCGCCTATGGCGTGGCCATCGACGAAGGCAGCGGGGTCATCGTCGAGCGCTTCATCCCGGGCAACGAGCACCGCCTGCTGGTGGTGGGCGGCCGCCTGGTGGCCGCTGCCATGGGCGAGACCGCCAGCGTGGTCGGCGACGGCAAGTCCACCATCGACGAGCTGATAGAGCTGCAGATCAATTCCGATCCGCGCCGCGGCAGCACCGAGGACCACCCGCTCAACCGCGTGCGCCTCGACTCCGCCGCGCGGCTGGAGCTGAAGCGCCAGGGCATGGACGGCAGTTCGGTGCCGCCGGAAGGCCGCACCGTGCTGATCCAGCGCAACGGCAACGTCGCCTTCGACGTCACCGACCGCGTGCACCCCAGCGTGGCCGCGCATGCCGCGCTGGCCGCGCGCGTGGTGGGGCTGGACATTGCCGGCGTGGACCTGGTGGCCGAGGACATCTCGCGCCCGCTGCATGAACAGCGCGGCGCCATCGTCGAAGTCAACGCCGGCCCCGGCCTGCTGATGCATATCAAGCCCGCCGAGGGCACGCCGCGCCCGGTGGGCCGCGCCATCGTCAACCACCTGTTCCCCGAGTCGGAAGACGACCAGGGCCGCATCCCGGTGGTGGGCGTGACCGGCACCAACGGCAAGACCGTGGTGGCGCGGCTGGTGGCACGGCTGCTGCAGCTGTCAGGCAAGCATACCGGCCTGGCCTGCAGCGACGGCCTGTTCCTGGACCGCCGCCAGGTCGAAAGCGGCGACCGCGCCAACTGGGAAGCCGGCCACCGCATCCTGATGAACCGCGCGGTCGAGGCCGCCGTGTTCGAGAACGACAGCGGCAGCATCCTGTCCGAGGGCCTGGCCTATGACCGCTGCCAGGTCGGCGTGGTCACCAATTTCGACCAGCCCGACCATCTCGGCGATTATTACGTCGAAGACGAAGACCGCATGTACAACGTGCTGCGCACGCAGGTAGACGTGGTGCTGCAGAACGGTGCCGCCGTGCTCAACGCGCGCGACGCGCGCCTGGTCGAGATGGCCGAACTGTGCGACGGCGACGTGATCTTCTTCGGCCTGACCCCGGAACTGCCTGCGATCATCTCGCACCGCGCCGCCGGCAAGCGTGCGGTGTACGTGCGCGAAGGCAAGATCGTGCTGGCCACCGGCACCAGCGAGACCGCACTGGTCGACGTGGCCGCGGTGCCGCTGACCTACGCCGGCCGTGTCGCATTCCAGATCGAGAACGTGCTGGCCGCGGTCGCCGCCGGCTGGGCGCTGGGCATCTCCAATGACCTGATCCGCGCCGGCGTGGTGACCTTCGATGTGGGCCAGGTCGACGTGCCGGGCCGCTTCACGCTGTTCGAGCGCAACGGCGCCACGGTGGTGGTCGACGACGCCCACAACGCCCCCGCGCTGGAAGCGCTGGCGACCGCGCTGGAGCGCTTCCCGGCCGAGCGCCGCATGGTGGTCTACGGCGCCGGCGTGCAGCGCCGCGACGACGACCTGGTGCGCCAGGGCAAGGTCCTGGGCCAGCATTTCGACCGCGTGTTCCTGTGCGAGGATCGCAGCGTCAAGCGCGCCCTGCCCGACGCCGAGGCGCGCGCGCTGCTCAAGCAGGGCCTGTACGAAGGCCGGCGCGTGACCAAGATCATCGACGAAGGCACCCGCGCCAGCGCCATCGAAGCCGCCCTCGGCCAACTGGTGCCGGGCGACCTGCTGGTCCTGCAGTGCGACGAGGCCGCCACCGGCGCCACCGTCGACCTGGTGCACCACTGGATGGGCCAGCCCGCCCGCCGCGCCTGACGCCCCCAGCCCAACCGCGCATAGAAGACACGGAAACCGTTCTATGGAAGTCTCCCGAATCCGGGCCCTGCGGGGCCCGAACCTGTGGTGCCGCCACACCGCCATCGAGGCGATCGTGGCGTGCCAGGACACCGCCAACATGCTGTCGGCCCTGCCCGGCTTTGAAGACCGGCTGCGCGCCCGCTTCCCCGAGATCGGGCCGCTGCGCCCGGACGAGGAATCGGTCGAGCTGTCGCTGGCCCACGTACTGGAAGTGACGGCGCTGCGCCTGCAGGCGGCCGCCGGCTGCCCGGTCACGTTCAGCCGCACCGCGCAGACGGTCGAGCCCGGCATCTACCAGGTGATCGTGCAATACAGCGAGGAAGAAGTCGGCCGGCTCGCCTTCGAACTGGCCGAGGCGCTGTGCCAGGCCGCGCGCCACGACACCCCGTTCGACCTTGCCGACGCGCTGCACCGCCTGCGCGAGCTGGACGAGGACGTGCGCCTGGGGCCGAGCACCGGCTCGATCGTCTACGCCGCGGTCGCGCGCGGGATTCCGTACCGGCGCCTGACGCAGGGTTCGATGGTGCAGTTCGGCTGGGGCAGCAAGCAGCGCCGCATCCAGGCGGCCGAGACCGACCGCACCAGCGCCGTGGCCGAGTCGATCGCGCAGGACAAGGAGCTGACCAAGAGCCTGCTGCACGCCGCCGGGGTGCCGGTGCCGCTGGGCCGCTCGGTGCGCAGCGCCGACCAAGCCTGGGCCGCGGCGCAGGAAATCGACGCGCCGGTGGTGGTCAAGCCGCGCGACGGCAACCAGGGCAAGGGCGTGGCGGTGCGCATCCGCACCCGCGAGGAAGTGATGACGGCCTACGAGGTCGCCTCGGACATCAGCTCCGACGTGATCGTCGAGCGCTATATTCCGGGCCATGATTTCCGCCTGCTGGTGGTCGGCAAGCAGCTGGTCGCGGCCGCGCGCCGCGATCCGCCGCAGGTGATCGGCGACGGCGTGCACACCGTGCGCCAGCTGGTCGAGGAAGTGAACCGCGACCCACGCCGCGGCGAAGGCCATGCCACCTCGCTGACCAAGATCCGCTTCGACGATATCGCGCTGGCCACGCTGGCCAAGCAGAACCTGACCGCCGATTCCGTGCCGGCCGCCGGTACCCGCGTGGTGCTGCGCAACAACGCCAACCTGTCCACCGGCGGCAGCGCCACCGACGTGACCGACGACGTCCACCCGGACATCGCCGCGCGCGCCGTGGCCGCGGCGCAAATGGTGGGCCTCGACATCGCCGGCGTCGACGCGGTGTGCGAGACCATGCTCAAGCCGTTCGAGGAACAGGCCGGCGGCATTGTCGAGGTCAACGCCGCGCCGGGCCTGCGCATGCACCTGCAGCCGTCGTACGGCAAGGGCCGCGCGGTCGGCGAAGCCATCGTCTCGACCATGTTTGCCGACGGCGACGATGGCCGCATCCCGGTGGTGGCGGTCTCCGGCACCAATGGCAAGACCACCACGGTCCGCCTGATCACCCACATCATGGCCAGCAGCGGCCTGCGCATGGGCATGACCGGCACCGACGGCGTCTATATCCAGGGCGAGCGCATCGACACCGGGGACTGCAGCGGCCCGCGCAGCGCGCGCAACGTGCTGCTGCACCCGGACGTGGACGCCGCCGTGTTCGAGACCGCGCGCGGCGGCCTGCTGCGCGAGGGCCTGGCCTTCGACCGCTGCGACGTGGCGGTGGTGACCAACGTCGGCGAAGGCGACCACCTGGGCCTGTCCTACATCAACTCGGTGGAAGACCTGGCGGTGCTCAAGAGCGTGATCGTGCAGAACGTCGCGCCGCACGGCATGGCCGTGCTCAACGCCGCCGATCCGATGGTGGTGCGCATGGCCGACGCCTGCCCGGGCAGCGTCACCTTCTTCGCGCACGATCCCGACCAGCCCGCCATGGCCACGCACCGCGCGCAGGGCAAGCGCGTGGTGTTCGTCGACGGCGCCGACATCGTCGCCGCCGAAGGCGATGCCGAAATGCGCATCGCGCTGGCGGAGATCCCGCTGACGCGCAACGGCACCATCGGCTTCCAGGTCGAGAACGCGATGTCGTCGATCGCCGCGGCGTGGGCGCTCGGCATCGACTGGGCGGTGATCCGCCGCGGGCTGGCGACCTTTGTCAACGATGCGCAGACCGCGCCCGGACGCTTCAATGTGTTCGACTACCGCGGCGCCACGCTGATCGCCGACTACGGCCACAACCCGGATGCGATCCTGGCGCTGTGCAACGCGATCGAATCCATCCCGGCCACGCGGCGCGTGGTGGTGATCAGCGGCGCGGGCGACCGCCGCGACGACGACATCCGCCGCCAGACCCAGATCCTGGGCGGCGTGTTCGACGAGGTCGTGCTGTACCAGGACCAGTGCCAGCGCGGCCGCGCCGACGGCGAAGTGCTGGCGCTGCTGCGCGAAGGCCTGCAGGGCGCCCAACGCGCCAGCCAGGTCGAGGAAATCCGCGGCGAGTTCCTCGCCATCGATACCGCGCTGTCGCACCTGCAGCCGGGCGACCTGTGCCTGATCCTGGTGGACCAGGTGGAAGAGGCGCTGGGGCATATCGCCGGGCGCATCGCGCAGGGCTGAACGGTCCGCTGATGCACAAAGGCCAGCTCCGTGGAGCTGGCCTTTTGCTTTGGCGCGGGTCTCAATGCCGCCCCGGCAGCGACAACCTCCGCTCCAGCCGGTGCTGCAGCCCGGACAAGCCCGTGCTCAAGATCCAATAGATCGCCGCCACCGCCAGATACAGCGGCAAAGGCTGGTAGGTGGCGGCAATCACCTCCTGCGCGGTGCGCAGCAGCTCGGTGACGGTAATGACCGATACCAGCGACGTATCCTTGATCAGGCTGATCAGGCTGTTCGACAGGCTTGGCACCGCCAGCCGCAGCGCCTGCGGGCCCACCACGTAGCGCAGCGCCTGCGCCGGCGTCAGGCCCAGGCTGTAGGCCGCCAGCCACTGCCCGCGCGCCACGCCCAGGATGGCGCCGCGCATGCTCTCAGACAAATAGGCGCCGACGTTCAGGCTGAGCGTCAGCACGCCCGCGGGGGTCGGCTCCAGCGCGATGCCGATGCCGGGCAGCCCGTAATAGACCACGAAGATCTGCACCAGCAGCGGCGTGCCGCGCATGATGCTGACATAGCCCCGCGCCACCCCCTTGAGCGCACGGCTATGGCTGATGCCCATCAGCGCCACCACCGTGCCCAGCATCAGCCCGAACACCATCGACCACAACGCGAACTTGATGGTCAGCAGCGTGCCCTGCAGCAACACGGGCAGGGAGTCGATGACGAGCTGGAGAGCGGGCATGGCGTGGCGGCGCGAAAAGGATCAGCAATAAAGGGCGCAAAGCAAAGCGGCGCGGCAGCCATGCAGGCCGCCGCGCCGCGACATGATAACGCCCTGCCGGTCGGCTTACTTGATCGGCTTGCCGGCGGGCTTGGTCACATCGGTGCCGAACCACTTCACCGACAGCTTGCCGAGCGTGCCGTCCTTGGCCAGTTCATCCAGCGCGTGGTTGATCGCCTGCGCAAACTTGGGGTTGTCCTTGCGGAACGGGATCGCCACCTGCGTGGTGGCACCCGCCACGATCGCGCCAGGGCGCAGCGGCAGGTTTGCGGTCTTGACCAGGTACGCGACCATCAGCCGGTCGTTCAGCGCGGCGTCGACGCGCAGTGCCGCCAGGTCGCGCAGGTACTCGGGCGCGCCGGGATAGGTCTTGACGTCGATGCCGGCCACGGACTTGGCCAGGTCGTTGTAGTTGCTGCCCAGGCTGACGCCGAGCTTGTGGCCTTTCAGGTCTTCCAGCGACTTGAACTGGCGCTTGTCATCCTTGCGCTGGATCAGCTGCGCATCCGAGTAGACGTAGGGCGTGGAAAAATCCAGCACCTGCTGGCGCTGCGGCGTGACGTTGACCTGGTTGACGATGACATCGAACTTGCCCGCCTGCAGGCCGGCGATGATGCCGCTCCATTCGGTGGTGACGAACTCCGGCTTGACGCCGAGCTTGCCCGCCACCGCCCGCGCCACGTCGACGTCGAAGCCTTCCAGCTCGTTCTTTGCGCCACGGAAGCCGAACGGGGGATAGGTGCCCTCCAGCCCGATCTTCAGCACACCGGCCTGCTTGACGGTGTCGAGCAGGTCGGCGGCATGGGCCGCGGTGGCCGCCAGGCCGGCGCCGGCCACCAGGGAAGCGGCCAGCAGGGATTTGAACCAGCCAGTACGAAGCGATCGCATATGTTCTCCAGTCGATGCGGATAAGCAGTGTGGGGCAGCGCCGGCCGGCCTCTTTTGGAGCGCCGCCGGCTGTTGTGCTGCTATGAGCCTATATCGGGCTCAACACTACCGCAAACACTATCGAATGCTAAATATCGATTCATCATGGCTAAATAACCGCGGGGCCCGGTTCCGCCCCCGCGGCCCGCCCCGTCCTACTGGTAGGCCTTGTCGTTGGGCGCCGCGAACAGCGCCTTCATGTCGGCCGACAGCGGGTAATTCATATTGATGCCGCGCGGCGGGATCGGCGCCATGAACCACTTGTTGTACAGCTTCTCGGCGCGGCCGCTGGTCTGCAGGTCGGCGATCACGCCATCGGCCAGCTTCTTGAACGAGGGATCGTCCTTGCGGAACATGCAGGCGTAGTTCTCGGTCTGCAGCGGCGCGCCCACCACCACCCAGTCGGCGGCGTTCTTGGCCTTGGTGCGCTCCCCGTAGAGCAGCGGCTCATCCATCACGAAGGCCGCGGCACGGCCGGTTTCCAGGATCAGGAAGGACTGGCCGTGGTCCTTGGTGCTGATCAGGTTCATGTTCATGGCCTTCTCGCCGTTCATCTTGACCAGCAGGCGCTCGCCGGTGGTGCCGGCGGTGGTGACCACGTTGCGGTCCTTCAGGTCGGCAAACTCCTTCACGCCCGAATCCTTCTTGGTCAGCATCTTGATGCCGTAGACGAACAGGCTGTTGGAGAACGCCACCTGCTTCTGCCGCTCGAGGTTGTTGGTGGTGCTGCCGCATTCGATGTCGATGGTGCCGTTCTGCACCAGCGGGATCCGGTTCTGCGAGGTGATCGGCGTCAGGCGCACCTGCAGGTTGGGCATCTTCAGCTCGCTCTTTACCTTGTCGACGATCTGCAGCAGGATCTCGTGCGAGTAGCCCATGACCTCCTTGCCGTCGGTGTACGAGAACGGGATCGACGATTCGCGGTAGCCAAGCGAGATCACCCCGCTGTCCTTGATCTTCTTCAGCGTGTCGCCGTCGGCGGCATGGGCGGCGCCGGCGGCCAGCAGCAGCGCGGCTGCCGCAAGCGCGCGGCGGGTGGCGGATCGGTGGGGGTGCAGCGTTTGCATGTGGCGCTCCTTGTAGTGGGGCTTGGTCATCGAGGCATGCTTCATGGACAGCTTCAGGTACTGCAGACTTACCGGTACGGCAACAACCCATGCTCGGCCGCAGCGCTAGGCGCGGGCGGCGTCGAAATCTTCTGCGTCGATGGCGGGACGGCGCCCCGCCAGGCGGTCGGCCAGCAGGCCGGCACTGCCCATCGCCAGCGTAAAACCCAGCGCGCCGTGGCCCAGGTTGAGCCACAGCCCCGACACCCGCGACGGCCCCACCAGCGGCAGGCCGTCCGGTGTGGCCGGTCGCAGCCCGGCCCACGGCTGCAGCTGCGCCAGCGGCTGGTCCGGCACGATGCCGGGAAACAGCGCGCGGGTCTGCGCCACCAGCGTGCCGACCCGTTCCGGGTCGATGCGGGTGCCGCCGCGCACCAGGTCGGCCATGCCCGCCACCCGCAGTGTATTGCCGATCCGGGCATAAACGATCTTGTTGGCAAAATCCGTCACGCTGACATGCGGCGCGGACGCGCCGCATGTCAGCGGCACAGTGATGCTGTAGCCCTTGAGCGGCCACAGCATCGGCCGTACCCCGAGCGGACGCAGCAGCGGCACGCTGCCGATGCCGCCCGACATGATCACCACGTCGGCGGGCACCACCCCGGTCGGCGTGCGCACCCCGGTGACGCGGCCGCCCTGCTGCACCAGCCCTTGCACCACGGTGCCAAAGCGCAGCGACACGCCCGCGTACGCGCCATCTTGCAGCAAGCGTGCCAGCGACAGGCAGAAGCGATGGCAGTCGCCCACCTCCTCGCTCGGGGTATGGATGGCGCCGGCGATGTCGTCGCGGATGCCGGCCAGGGCGGGCTCCAGCGCCACGCAGGCAGTACGGTCCAGCGCCTGCTGTTCGCAGCCCAGGCTGGCCTGGTAGTCCAGCAGCCGGCAGGCCGAATCGAACGCCGCCGCGTCGCGGTGCACCACCAGCTTGCCGCGCCGCGCAAAATTGAAACCGGCGCCGCCGTCGTCATGCTGGTGCCGGGCCACGAAGGCCTGCATCAGGTCGCGCGAATAGAAGCCCAGCCGCAGCAGCTTGCGCGTGGTCGCCTCGCTGGTGGCGGTGTTGCAGGCGGACATGAAGGCAGCCAGCCAGCGCCATTGCGCCGGGTCTGCCGCCGGGCGAAAGCGCATCGGCGAATCGCGCCGCAGCAGCCAGCCCGGCACCTTGGCCATCACGCCCGGCCCCGCCAGCGGCGCCACGTAGCTGTAGCTGAGCTGCCCGCCATTGGCAAAGCTGGTTTCCTCGCCGGGGCCGTCGTGGCGCTCGAGCACCGTCACCTGGTGGCCATCCTCGGCCAGTCGCCATGCCGTCGTCATCCCCACCACGCCCGCGCCCACGATCACCACCTGCATTGCCTTTCCCTTGCTTGCGTCCATCAGGCAGAGCGTAGTGCAAGCGCGCCGGCTTGCCCAATGCGAATACGTGCCAGAATATGTCTTCAGGCTATGGCTGCCCCCCCGCAGCCTTGCGCCCCCTCTCCACTACCCCGCGATGCCATGCGCCTGCGCCAGATCGAAGTGTTCCGCGCCGTGATGCTGACCGGCACCGTCAGCGAGGCCGCGCGCCTGCTGCACGTATCGCAGCCGGTGGTCACGCGCGTGCTGCAGCATGCCGAGGCCTCGCTCGGCTTCCGCCTGTTCGAGCGCGTGCGCGGACGGCTGCAGGCCACGCCCGAGGCCAACGCGCTGTATGGGGATGTCGAAAGGCTATATGGCGAGATCGAACGCGTGCGCCGGGTCTCGGAAAGCCTGCGCCACAAGGGCGCGGGCCGGCTGCGCGTGGCCGCCACGCCGAGCCTGGCCAACCCGCTGCTGGTGCCGGCGGTGCGCAGCTTCTGCGCGCGCCACCCCGACACCCAGGTGCAGGTGCTGACGCACCATACCGACGAGATCGTCGGCGCGCTGCTGGCCAACCAGATCGACCTGGGCTTTGCCTTCGCCCCGCCCCGCCACGAGGCCATCTCGAGCGAGCCGGTGGCGAGCGGCCGCATGCTGCTGGCGGTGCCACGCGCGCAGCCGCTGCCCGCGGGCGGGCGCCGCCGCGTGGTGCCGATGCAGCGGCTGATGGAGCGCCCCTTTATCGGCTATGACGACAACAGTTCGCTCGGCCTGCTGGTGCGCCAGACCCTGGCACGGCACGCGCTGGAGCCGCGCTCGACGCTGGAGGTGCAGACCTACTCGCTGGCGCTGGCGCTGGTCGACGCCGGCCTGGGCCTGACGCTGCTGGACCAGTACACCGCGCTCAGCGCCAGCGCGGAGCGCGTCGCGCTGCATGACGTGGCGCCGGTGCTGCCGTTCGAGATCCAGATGCTGCGCGCCAGCCACCGCGCCGGCTCGAGCCTGGCCGACGACCTGCGCGCGCAGTTCGCGCAGGCCGCCGCAGCGCTGGCGGCAACGCTGCCGCAACGGCTGGAAGCGCCGACGGCAAGCTTCGACGCCGCCCCCGCCAGGCGCCGCGACTGAGCGGAGCACAGATTGACAGCCGCGCGCGCCGTGCACCATCATCAAGCCGCCTGCAGGCACAACCTGCCAGCGCAATCCTGCCTATGTTCGTCCTGACCCTGATCGTGCTCGTCCTTGTCAGCGCCTTTTTCTCGATCTCCGAGATCGCGCTGACCGCTGCCCGCCGCACCAAGCTGCAAGTGCTGTCCGAGCGCGGCGACGGCCGCGCCACGCGCGTGCTGCTGCTCAAGGAAGAGCCCGGGAATTTCTTCACCATCGTGCAGATCGGCGTGAACAGCGTCGCCATCCTGGCCGGTATCCTGGGCGAAAAGCATGTGTCCGACCTGCTGCTGGACGCGCTGTCGCCCTACATGCAGGTGGTGCACGCGCAGCGCGCCGCCAATATCGGCTCGTTCCTGATCGTGACGCTGCTGTTCATCCAGTTCGCCGACCTGATCCCCAAGCGCATCGCCATGACCTTTCCCGAGGCCTGCGCGCTGGCGGTGATCGACCCGATGCTGACGCTGCTGCGCGTGCTCAGGCCGCTGGTGTGGGTCTTCAACGCCGCCGCGGATGCCATGCTGCGGCTGCTGCGGCTGCCGACCAAGCCGGTCGACCAGATCACCACCGAAGACATCGCCGCGATGGTCGATGCCGGCGCCGAGGCCGGCGTGCTGCACAAGCATGAGCTGCATCTGATCGAGAACGTGTTCGAACTCGACTTCAAGGGCATCACCGCGATCATGACGCCGCGCGACGAGGTGGTCTACCTGAGCCTGGACGAGCCCGCCGACAGCGTGCGCCGCAAGCTGGTCAACCAGCCGCACGCGCAATATCCGGTGTGCGGGCACGACCTCGACGACGTGCAGGGCTATATCGATTCCAAGGACATCCTGCAGCTGCTGCTGGCCGATGAAAGCGCCGCGGTGATGGGCAACATCGGCCGCCACCACGACAAGAACGTGCTGGTGATCCCCGACACGCTGACCCTGTCCGAATCGCTGACGCGTTTCCGCGAGATGCACCAGAGCTTTGCCGTGGTCATGAACGAGTACGGGCTGGTGGTAGGCATCGTCACGCTGGACGACATCGTCGGCGCGCTGATGGGCGACATCCTCTATTCCAGCGAAGACGAGCAGATCGTGCGGCGCGACGACAGCTCGTGGCTGGTCGATGGCCTGACGCCGCTGGTCGACCTGAAGAAGGCGCTGGAGCTGGATACGCTGCCAGGCGAGGACTACGTCGATACCGCGGCCGGGCTGGTGATCTATGCGCTCAAGCGCATCCCGAAGAAGTCCGAGTCGATCACCGTGGCGGGCTATCGCTTCGAAGTGCTGGACATCGACCATCACAAGATCGACCAGCTGCTGGTGTCGCGCCTGCCGCCAGCACCCGAGGCGGAAGCGGCGGCGACGCCAGCGTAGCCGCGCCGGCCTGGCGATAGCGCTCGAGCGTGTCCGGCAGCCGGAACCACACCACGTAGCCGAACGCCGCCACCACTGCAACCGCCGCCACCACACCGAGCCGCGACGGCGCCACCGATCCCCGCGGCGCCGGCCCGTGCAGCGTGCGGTAGGCCGTGCCCAGCAGCGCGATCCACGCCAGCCCGAGCGCATAGCCCGCGGCCACGTCGGACAGCCAGTGCATGCCCAGGTACAGCCGCGACACGCCGATCGCCGCCACCGCCACCACGGTCAGCGCCAGCACCGGAATGCGCACGCGCCACGGCTGGCGCAGGCACATCAGGAAGGCCAGGAAGCCGTAGGTGACCATGCTGCTGGTGGCGTGGCCGCTGGGGAAGGAGTACGACTCGAGGCCGCTGTAGATGCTGGCCGGACGCACCCGCGCCATGCCGAGCTTGAGCGCCATCACGCAGGCGCGCGCGCCGAGCAGCGCGGCCGCCCAGTACAGCGCCACGATCCAGGCCCGGCGCCAGCACAGCCACGCGAACACCGCCACGCCCACCGCCACCGAAATGCGCCCGCCGCCGAGCTCGGTCACGGCCACCATTGCCAGGTCGAGCCAGTCGCTGCGCAAGGCGCGCAGGCCCGCGTACACCTGCTGGTCGAGGCGCACCACGTCCGCGTTTTCCGCAACCTCGCCGGCCAGCCAGAACAGCGCGCTGCCGCACGCCAGCAGCACGGCGCCGGCGAGCAGCACCAGCAGCAGCTCGGCCACGTCGCGCTCCAGCACGCGCAGCGTAAGCGCGTCCAGCCGCCGCGGCCGCGCCGCCACGCGCGCCGACAGTGCGCCCGCGCCCCACACGCGCCAGCGGTCCAGCCAGCGCACCACGGGCCGCAACAGCGCCACCAGCAGCGGCACCAGGCCCAGCAGCAGCAACGTCACCAGCGCGAACAGTGCAAGCAGGCCCAGCGCCGTGCCCGGCGTAAGCCAGGCCTGCACCAGGGCGACTGCGCGCGCCGGCGCGTCAGCCACCGGGGGCCTCCGCGGTGCCGGCGCTGGCGCCGATCCTGGCGAGATTGGCACGGGCCGGGGCCTCGCAATCGGCGAACGCCGCGGTCAGGAACAGTCGCGGGCGCTGCGCCAGGTGGCCCAGGAATGCCGCGCGGCGGCGCATGAACTCGTCCCACAGCGCATCGCCCTGCAAGCCGGTGCGCGCGGCCAGCAAGGCGCGGTTCTCAGCGAAGACGTCGAGGCTGTGGGCGTCGAACGCGTCCGGCGGCGCGGCCAGCCTGAGCAGGTCGAGATCGAGCACGGTGTCCGCGCCCGCGCAGCTGGGTCGATGGTCGCGCGTATCGAGTACGATCCGCGCAGCCCGCTCCAGCACCGCGCGCGCCTCACCTGGCGCAACGGATTCGATCATGGCGGCCGAGGCAGCCTCGTTGTGCTCGCAGCCCGGCACATAGACCGCGTCGTGGCACAGCACCGCCAGCGCCTGCGCCCGGTCCAGCACCACGCCGCGCGTATGGGCGGCCTCGAACATTTCCAGGATATGGCGGCGGTCGTGGTAGCGGCGGTACGGCGTGTCGTGCAGCGCCAGCACGTCGAGCACCGCCTGGCGCGGCAGGAAATCCAGGCAAGCCAGCGCCGCGGGCCAGTCGGGCGCGAAGCGCGGCACCTCGCCCTGCGGCGTCGCCACCGGCTCGCTGAACACATCGGCGCGGCGCACCCACAGCAAGGACGGATCGCGCATGGCGCGGTAGACCACCACCGGCGCCAGGTCGGCCTCGAAGCGCCCGACGCCTACCGCCGTATAGGCGCCGCCCTTGTAGTGCCGGTACGGCATGCCGTAGACCAGGCCGGCATCGGCCGGCAGTTCGGACGGATCGCCATGAAAGACCTGGGAGGCCGGAGCGGCGGCTGCTTTGTCGGGGGGCTGGGTCATGATGCGGCATCCTGCGTTGCGGATCGCCATGATAGTGCACCGGCCGGCGCGTACGGCGGCACCCTGGCGCCCCTCGCAGCCGCGGCACCAAACCGGCCGCGGAAAAAACAAAACCGACGCGCACTTTCGTGGGCGTCGGCCTGAGTTTTACTACGCTGTTGTTGCCTGCCGGTGGTCGATGCCGACAGCTTCTTGTTTTGGCGGAGAGGGTGGGATTCGAACCCACGGTACCGTCGCCGGTACGCCTGATTTCGAGTCAGGTACATTCGACCACTCTGCCACCTCTCCGGTAACTTGTTGCCGTGTGGCGAAACCGAGATTATAGCCACGCTCCGCCAGCCGATGCAAGAGGCTGGCGGCAGATTTTTTCGGCGCCTTATTGCCGCGCCTTAGAGTTCCGGCTCCAGGCGGGTGGTGCCGCCCATGTACGGCTGCAGCGCGGCCGGCACCGTGACCGAGCCGTCGGCGTTCTGGTAGTTCTCCAGGATCGCCACCAGCGTACGGCCGACGGCTAGCCCCGAGCCGTTCAGCGTGTGCACCAGTTCCGGCTTGCCCTGCCCCGTGCGCATGCGGGACTGCATCCGGCGCGCCTGGAAATCGCCCATGTTGGAGCACGAGCTGATCTCGCGGTAGGTGTTCTGCGCGGGAATCCAGACTTCCAGGTCGTAGGTCTTGGTGCTGCCGAAGCCCATGTCGCCGGTGCACAGCACGATGGTGCGGAACGGCAGCTCCAGCTTCTTCAGGATCGCCTCGGCGTGGCCGGTCAGCTGCTCCAGTGCGTCGAAGGACTGGTCGGCGGGCACCACCTGGACCAGCTCGACCTTGTCGAACTGATGCTGGCGGATCATGCCGCGGGTGTCCTTGCCGTACGAACCCGCTTCGGAGCGGAAGCACGGCGTATGCGCGACGAAGCGCAGCGGCAGCTTCTCGCTGGCGATGATGGCGTCGCGCACGATGTTGGTCAGCGGCACCTCGGCGGTGGGGATCAGGTAGAAGTTCTCGATGCGCTCGCCTTCCTCGCTACCCACCTTGCGCGGCACCTTGAACAGGTCTTCCTCGAACTTGGGCAGCTGGCCGGTGCCGCGCATCGACGCGGCGTTGACGATGTACGGCACGTACATCTCGGTGTAGCCGTGCTCCTGCGTATGGGTGTCGAGCATCAGCTGCACCAGCGCGCGGTGCAGGCGCGCCATGCCGCCGCGCAGCATCGAGAAGCGCGACCCGGTGACCTTGACCGCGGTGTCGAAGTCCAGCCCCAGCTTCTCGCCCACGTCGACGTGGTCGCGCACGGCGAAGTCGAACTGGCGCGGCTCGCCGACGCGGCGCACCTCGACGTTCTGGGTCTCGTCATTGCCCACCGGCACGCTCTCGTGCGGCAGGTTGGGAATCGACAGCATCAGCTCGCCCAGGTGCGCCTGGATCTCGTCCAGCCGCGCGGCCGAGGCCTTGAGCGTGTCGCCGATGCCGCCCACTTCCGCCATCACGGCCGAGGCATCCTCGCCCTTGCCCTTGAGCATGCCGATCTGCTTGGACAGGCTGTTGCGGCGCGCCTGCAGTTCCTCGGTCTGGGTCTGCAGTTGCTTGCGTTCGGCCTCGAGTGCCTGGAACGCCGCCACGTCGAGTTGGAAGCCGCGCGTGGCAAGGCGTTGCGCCACGGCGTCGATGTCTTTGCGGAACAGCTGGATGTCGAGCATGTTGCTAGGGTGAAGTGCAGGGCCAGCGACATGCCGGCGGACCCGCCATTTTACTGCACCCGCATGGCCCGGCACGAGCGAACTGCGCCCGACCGCCTGCCTACTCCCCGGACTTGCCGCCCTTGCCACCGTCCTTCGCCTTCGCGGCGCGCTGTTCGCGATGCCAGGCGTCGTCCAGCTCGCGCAGGTGGCGCAGCTTCTCGGCGATCTTGCCTTCCAGCCCGCGCGGCACCGGCTGGTACCAGCCCTGCGCCTTGAGGTCGTCCGGGAAGTAATGCTCGCCGGCGGCGTAAGCCTCGGGCTCGTCGTGCGCGTAGCGGTAGGCGTGGCCGTAACCCAGCTCCTTCATCAGCCGGGTCGGCGCATTGCGCAGGTGCACCGGCACCGCGCGCGACTTGTCCTTGGCAACGAAGGCGCGCGCCGCGTTGTAGGCGTTGTAGCCGGCGTTGGACTTGGGCGCGACCGCCAGGTAGATCAGCGCCTGGCCCAGCGCCAGTTCGCCCTCGGGCGAGCCCAGCCGCTCGTAGGTCTCGGCTGCGTCCAGCGTGATGCGCGCGGCGCGCGGATCGGCCAGGCCGATATCCTCCCACGCCATGCGCACGATGCGGCGCGCCAGGTAGCGCGGGTCGGCGCCGCCGTCGATCATGCGGCAGAACCAGTACAGCGCGGCGTCGGGATCCGAGCCACGCACCGACTTATGCAGCGCGCTGATCTGGTCGTAGAAGGCATCGCCGCCCTTGTCGAAGCGACGCAGGTTCTCCGACAGGGCACTGCCCAGCAGCGCGGTGTCGATCTGCGCGGCGCCGGCCGTGCGCGCGGCGCGCGCGACGATCTCGATGTTGTTCAGCAGCTTGCGCCCGTCGCCGTCGGCGGAGGCGACGATCAGCTGCAGCGCCTCATCCTGCCAGCCGATGCCGCCCAGTTCCTCGGAGGCGCGCAGCGCCAGCTGGGTCAGCTCGGCATCGTCCAGGCTCTTGAGCACGTAGACCGCCGCGCGCGACAGCAAGGCGCCGTTGACCTCGAACGACGGGTTCTCGGTGGTGGCACCGATAAACGTGAACAACCCGCTTTCCACATGCGGCAGGAACGCGTCCTGCTGGCTCTTGTTGAAGCGGTGCACCTCGTCGACGAACACCAGCGTGCGCCGGCCATGGGCGCGGAACTGCTCGGCGCGCTCGACCGCCTCGCGGATGTCCTTGACCCCCGACAGCACCGCCGACAGCGCGATGAATTCGGCGTCGAACGCGTCGGCCATCAGCCGCGCCAGCGTGGTCTTGCCCACCCCGGGCGGTCCCCACAGGATCATCGAATGCGGCTCGCCCGACTCGAACGCCACGCGCAGCGGCTTGCCCGCGCCGAGCAGGTGCTGCTGCCCGATCACCTCGTCGATGGTGCGCGGGCGCAGGCGCTCCGCCAGCGGTTGCCGGGAACGGTCGGGAGATTCGGAAAACAGCGTGTCCGCCACGGTAGTCAGGCCCTGTCAGTGCGCAAGATGCAGAACGCCACAGTGTAGACCATCGGCACCGGCGCGATTGCGCGCGCTCAGGCGGCAAACGCCACCACGTCCTCGATCTCGACGCGGATGCCGATGCGCTCGCCCACGGCGTGGTTGTGGTGCGAGGGCACCAGCGCCAGCACGCGGCCACCGCTGGCCAGGCGCAGCGTGTACAGGATCTCGGCGCCGCGGAAGGCCTTGTGCACCACCTCGGCACGCATCGGGCTGGCGTCGTCGTGGATGATGTCGTCGGGACGCACCAGCACGTCGACCGCCGCGCCGGCCGGCAGGTCCAACGGCACGGCCGGGCGCAGCAGGCCCAGTTCCAGCTCGATCTGCGCGGTATCGCGCACGCGCCCCGCCATCAGCACGCCCTGGCCGATAAAGCCGGCGACAAAGCGCGACGCCGGACGGTGGTACAGGTCGTGCGCGCTGCCCCATTGCTCGATCACGCCGTCGTGCATCACGCCGATCTCGTCGGCCATGGCGAAGGCCTCGTGCTGGTCATGCGTGACCAGGATGGCGGTGGTGCCCTGCGCCTTCAGGATCGCGCGAACTTCCAGGCTCAGGCGTTCGCGCAGGTCGACGTCGAGGTTGGAGAACGGCTCGTCGAGCAGCAGCAGTTCCGGGCGCGGCGCCAGCGCGCGTGCCAGCGCGACGCGCTGCTGCTGGCCGCCGGACAGTTCGTGCGGGTACTGGCGGCCGGCGCCGTCCAGGCCCACCAGCTGCAACACCTCGTCCACCCGCGCCGCGCGCTCGGCCCGGCTGGCGCGGATCAGGCCGAAGCCGACGTTGGCAGCCACGTCCAGGTGCGGAAACAGCGCGTAGTCCTGGAACACCATGCCGATGCGGCGCTGCTCCGGCGCCAGCAGCGTGCCGGAAGAGGACACGGTCTGCCCGTCCAGCAAGATGCGTCCGTCCTGCAGCGGCTCGAAGCCCGCGATCGCGCGCAGCACCGTAGTCTTGCCGCAGCCGCTGGGCCCCAGCAGGCAGGCGATATGGCCGCGCGCCACCGAGAAAGACAGGCCCTTGACCACGGCATGGCGGCCGAAGGCGTGACGGATACGCTCCACCTCGATGACAGCCGGAGCGGGGACGGCCACATCCGGAGCATCGGCTCGGGTAGCCGGCCGGGTGCGGGCCTGGGTGCCGGGCAGGCGTGAATAGGAATCGGTTCGCATGTGCGCATTATAGGGACGTGCCGGCCCGTGCGGCCGGTGTCCGAGCTTCGTCCGGCGCGCCTACATCGCCGGCATTGCTAGAATGCGTCAGCCCGCACACCGCGCCGCCAGGCAAAGGTTCGGCGGGCGGCACTTTGCTCACCATTCCCGCGCATGCTCCTGTCCAGCCGCCGCCGCTTCCATCCCCTGACCCTGGCCACCGTGGCAATGGCGCTGCTGATTGCCGTGCCGGTTCTGGTGATCGCCTCGGCCGTGCTGCTGCCCGCCGGCGACACCTGGCGCCACCTGCTCGACACGGTGCTGGCCGAATATGTGCTCAATACCGTCTGGCTGCTATGCGGCGTGGCCGCGGGCGTGCTGCTGCTGGGCGTGACCACCGCGTGGCTGGTCTCGACCTACCGCTTTCCCGGCCATGCCGTGATGGAATGGGCGCTGGTGCTGCCGATGGCGATGCCGGCCTACGTGATCGCCTACGCCTACACCGACGCGCTGCAGTTCGCCGGCCCGGTGCAAGGCTGGCTGCGCGAGCTGACCGGCTGGCGCGCCCGCGACTACTGGTTTCCCGAAATCCGCTCGCTCGGCGGCGCGATCGCGCTGTTCTCGCTGGTGCTGTACCCGTACGTCTACCTGACCGCGCGCGCCGCCTTCCTGCAGCAGACCCAGAACACGCTCGAGGCCGCGCGCCTGCTCGGCCATGGCGCCTGGAGCCGGCTCTGGCGCGTGGTGCTGCCGCTGGCACGACCGGGCATCGTCGCCGGCACCGCGCTGGCGATGATGGAAACGCTGGCGGACTTCGGCACCGTCGCCTATTTCGCCATCCCGACTTTCTCCACCGGCATCTACCGCGCCTGGTTCTCGCTGGGCGACAAGAACGCCGCGGCGCAGCTGTCGGCCTGCATGCTGCTGTTCGTCGCCGCGATCCTGCTGATGGAGCGCGCCAGCCGCGGCCGCGCGCAGGTGTTCGGCAACCAGCGCCGCGCCGCGGCCTGGACGCTGGACGGCGCGCAAGGCTGGCTAGCGCTGGCGGCATGCCTGGTGCCGGTGCTGCTGGGCTTCGTGGTGCCCGCGCTGATGCTGTGCCGCATGGCCTTTACCGATGGCGACGCACAGTTTGGCCCGCGCTTTGTCGGCCTGGTGCGCAACAGCTTCCTGCTGGCCAGCGCCACCGCGCTGGCGGCGGTGGCGGTCGCGCTGGCGGTTGGCTATGCCGCGCGCGCCGTCAACGGCAAGCGCAGCTGGCTGATGCGCGGCCTGACCCGGGTCTGCGGCATGGGCTATGCGCTGCCGGGCTCCGTCATCGCGGTGGGCGTGCTGGTGCCGGTGGCGCGGCTGGACAATGCGCTGTCGGCCTGGCTGCAGCAGCAGTTCGGGGTCTCGGTGGGGCTGCTGCTGACCGGCGGCATCGCGGCGCTGGTCTATGCGCTGCTGGTACGCTTCCTGGGCGTGGCGCTGCAGACCGTCAATGCCGGGCTGGGCAAGATCACGCCCAGCATGGACGCCGCCGCGCGCAGCCTGGGCCACGGCCCCGGCGCCACGCTGCGGCGCGTGCATTTGCCGATGCTGCGCGGCAGCCTGCTGACCGCCGCGCTGATCGTCTTTGTCGACGTAATGAAGGAATTGCCGGCGACCTTCGTGATGCGGCCGTTCAATTTCGACACGCTGGCGGTGCAGGCCTACAACCTGGCCGCCGACGAACGCCTGACCGAGGCCGCCACCGCCTCGCTGGTGATCGTCGCGGTCGGGCTGCTGCCGGTGATCGTGCTGTCGCGCACGATCCGCCGCCAGGCGCAGCACTGAGCCGCCCCGGTCTCGCTAAAGTCGCGCGCGTCCCGCGCCGATAGCCTCTTATGGCCCGGCATCCGCCCGGGCGCGACCCGCGGCATGCCCGCCGCGCAAGAGCCTATGCTGCGATATCACATCCTGCTGTTCAAGTTGAACCGGCTCAGCCGCAACAAGCTGAGCGGCGTGGAAGAAGTCTCGCTGGCCGGACAGCTGGCCGAGATGATCGGCGCGGCCGACGCCGCCGCGCGCGTGATCGACGACCTGTTCGACCACGCCAACCCGCAGGTACGCCGCATCGCCCTCAATGCGATCCGCCGCGCGCGGCAATTCTCGGCACCCGCGCTGCAGCCCGCGCTGGTGCGCCGCATGGCCGATGCCGAGGCGGCGGTGCGCCACGATGCCGTGTGGATCGTGCAGGAAACCCGCATGGACGGCGCCGAACTGCGCGCCGCGCTGCGCCGCCTGGCCGGCAAGGTGCAACTGCCATGGGATGCCGAGCGCGCCCGCGCCAACCCGGGCGATACCGCGCTGGCGGCACAGGTGCGGGCACGCATGGCGCTGGACAAGCTGCTGGAGAAGAGCGCCGCGGAGCGCAACCAGGCGCTGGCGGCAATGGCGCTGGGCTCGACCTCGGACCAGCCCTATGCCGAAGGCACGGTCGGCCACAAGGGACTGCTGCATCGGGCGCTGGTGCGGCGGCAGGCGGGGCGCCGGCTCAACAGCAGCGTCAAGCTGACGTTCCGCAAGGTCGAACCGACGCAGGTGACGGGGAACAAGCGGTTCTTGCTGTGACCGCAAGGTCTGGCTGCCGACAACTCAGCAACCGCTGTTTGCTCCCTCTCCCGCGCGCGGGAGAGGTGAGAAAACCAGAGTCAAGCCATCCTTCGGCTTTACTTGAACCCCGCCCGATCCACCAGCTTCTGCGCCTGCGGCTGGTACTTGCCCAGCTCGGCCACGTTGATGGTGTCGGACTTGAACTCGCCCAGCGCTTCGAGCACGGGGTTGCTGACCTTCACGCCCTTCACCACCGGCCATTCGTTGTTGCCGTCGGCAAAGTAGCGCTGCGCCTCGTCGCTGGCCAGGTACTCCAGGAACTTGACCGCCGCATCCTTGTTGGGCGCGTGCTTGAGCATGCCGCCGCCGGAGACGTTCATGTGTACGCCCTGGCTCGACTGGTTGGGCCACACCACGCCCAGCTTGTCGGCCACGGCCTTGTCTTCGGGCTTGGTCGACTTCAGCAGCCGCGCGATGTAGTAGGTGTTGGCGATGGCCACGTCGCACTCGCCCGCGGCAACGGCCTTGAGTTGGTCGGTGTCGCCGCCCTTGGGCACGCGTGCCAGGTTGGCGGCCACGCCGCGCGCCCATTGCTCGGTGCGGGCCTCGCCGTCGTGGGCGATCAGGCTGGAAATCAGCGACAGGTTGTAGACATGGCCGCTGGAACGCGTGCAGACCTTGCCCTTCCACTTGGGATCGGCCAGGTCTTCATAGCTGGCGATGTCGCCGGCCTTGACCGCGGCCTTGTTGTAGGCGATCACGCGGCCGCGGGCCGAGAAGCCGAACCACTCGCCATTGGGATCGCGGTAGTTGGACGGGATGCGCGACTCCAGCACCTTGGACTTCACCGGCGCGAACACGCCGGCCTGCTGGGCGCGCCACAGGCGCCCGATATCCACCGTGATGAACACGTCCGCCGGGCTGTTGGCGCCTTCGTTGCGGATGCGCTCCAGCAGCGGATCTTCCTGGCCTTCGATGCGGTTGATCTTGATGCCGGTCTGCTTGGTGAAGTTGGCGTACAGCGCCTCGTCGGTCTGGTAGTGCCGTGCGGTGTAGAGGTTGAGCACCTTTTCCTGGGCCGCCGCGGCAAGCGGCAGCGTCAGCAGGGCCAGTGCCGCGGCGCGCGGCAGCAAGGTTCGGATGGTGGTTTTCACGCGGTTGGCTCCCCAGCATGGTTTGGGCAGCCGCCGGGCACCCCCAAGGCCGCCCGGTGTTTGGATTCCGGTTAGCGGAAAACAATATTGATTCTTGTTCAGGCGGTCAAATTACATTTCTGTCATGTTTGACGGCGCTTGCGCCGGGTCAAGGTGACCCGTCAACTCCGGGATGAACGCGGCCTCAGCCGCGCCGCACCCACACCACCTTGCCGGCCTTGATCCCCAGCGTGCGCCGCTGCGGGTTGTAGTCCATGGTGCCGGGGAACTGCTGGCCGTCGCGTTCGCCCAGGCGCCACGTGCAGCCTTGCAGCAGGCCGATGGCTTCGGCCTCGGGCTTGCCGACCAGTGCGTCGTCGGCCAGCTTGTCCGCGGCGCAGCCGGCCGTCGTGCCGAGCGAGCCTTGCGGGCCCGGCGCCGGTGCCGGCGCTGCCGGCTCCGTCGGCGCGGCCGCGCAGCCGGCCAGCAACGCGCCGCCCGCGGCCAGCCACAGCAGTTGATGGGTGCGGCTGCGCATGGTGGCAAGCATCGCGATCATGGGGGCTCCTGTCAGGGTTGGCGAGTCAGAGGATTCTGGGACACATGGCCCATATAGGGTTCAGGCCGCACTGAGCGGCGCCGGCGATGCCTCAGCCCCTGGCGCGCTTGGCCAGGGTCTTCATCGCATCGGCCGGCAACGGGCCATGGCAGGTGCGCTCGCCGCCGGCCTCGCTGACCACCAGCCATACCTGGCCTGGCTGGTCCTTCGGGTGCAGCAGCCAGGCCGGGCCGCGCGCGTTGCTGCTCGGCGGCAGGTCTTCCAGCACGCCGGTGCTGGCCGATTGCAGCATCACCGCGCATTCGTTGGCCGGCACGCGGGTGGCCGAGAGAAAGGCCGGATTGCCGACCACCTCCGGCAACGCCGAGTCCGGCGCGCGCAGGAAGGCGTCGACATCGAACTTGCTGGCGCCGCCGCCGCTGCTGGCGCATGCCGCCAGCGCCAGCACGCCGGCGCAGGCCAGCACCATCCGGCCAGGACGACGATAGGTTGCGTCAGCGGGTGCCGACCCTTCGCGCGCATCGATCATGGCGGCCCTCATTGCTTCATCACGTCGGCGCCCTTGGGCACCGTGAACCGGAACGCATCGGCCGCCAGCGGCGGGTTTTTCTGCATGCCGGTGAAGGTCAGCAGCGTGGTGTTGCCGAACGCGTCGCGCAGTTCCATGGCTTCGAGATTGCCGGCCTTGAAGCCGATGCCGATGCGCTCGAACTGCGTGTCCTTGGCCTTGGGCGTCAGCTCCAGCCATTCCACGCCGTCGCGCGTCGGCCCGTTCCTGACCACGAAGTTCTTATCGAGGTCGTTGCTGCCGAACAGGATCGCCGCCGGGCTGGAACCCAGCGCGCCGTCGAGCTTGCGCTCGGTGACCTGGTTCAGGTCCTTGTCATAGATGTACAGGGTCTGGCCGTCGGCCTGCAGCAGCTGCTCGTAGGGCTTGGTATAGCGCCAGGTGAACTTGCCCGGACGCGAGAACACGAAGGTGCCGCTGGAGGTGCCGGTCACCTTGACGTTGGCGCCCTGCCCCTTGACCTGGCGCTGCGTGAATTCGCCGCGCGCGCTCTTCACGCCGGTAACAAAGCTCTGCAGCTGGTCGGTGGCGGCGGCGTGGGCCGGCGCCTGCAGCGCAAACATCGCCAGCGCGGCGCACGCCGACACGAGGATGCGGTTTGGCATGGTTGGGGTCCTGGTAGTTGTAGGGTTGGTGCTGCGCCCCGCCGTATCGCATACGGGCCTGGCGCGTGCGACCTGTCCTTTAGAGGCGCCGTCAGCGCGGGGATTCCGCGCACCGCGCGCCGCCGGGTAACGGGATATTACGAGGCCCGCGCGAGCGGCGCTCAGTCATCTTCGCGCGCGGCGCCCCCACCCTGCACCAGGATGTCGCGGTTGCCGTTGCCCGACATGGCCGAGACCAGTCCGGCCTTCTCCATATCCTCGAGCAGCCGCGCGGCGCGGTTGTAGCCGATGCGCAGATGGCGCTGCACCAGCGAGATCGACGCGCGCCGGTTCTTCAGCACCACCTCGACCGCCTGGTCGTACAGCGGATCGGCTTCGCCGCCGCCACCGCCGATGCCGGCGCCGCCGCCGAAACCGTCGCCACCGCCGCCGTCATCGGTCAGCCCGCCTTCGAGGATGCCCTCGATGTAGTTGGCCTCTCCCGACTCCTTGAGCTTTTCCACCACCCGGTGGACTTCGTCGTCCGAGACGAAGGCGCCGTGCACGCGCACCGGCAGGCCGGTGCCCGGCGCCAGGTAGAGCATGTCGCCCATGCCCAGCAGCGTCTCGGCGCCCTGCTGGTCGAGGATGGTGCGCGAATCGATCTTGCTGCTGACCTGGAACGCGATCCGGGTCGGCACGTTGGCCTTGATCAGGCCGGTGATCACGTCCACCGACGGGCGCTGCGTGGCCAGCACCAGGTGCAGGCCGGCCGCGCGCGCCTTCTGTGCGATCCGTGCGATCAGTTCTTCCACCTTCTTGCCGACCACCATCATCAGGTCGGCCAGCTCGTCGATGACGATGACGATGGTGGGCAGCTTTTCCAGCGGCTCCGGTGCGTCCGGGGTCAGGCTGAACGGGTTCGGGATCTTCTCTTCCTTCGCCGCGGCCTCGTCGATCTTCTTGTTGTAGCCGGCCAGGTTGCGCACGCCCAGCTTGCTCATCAGCTTGTAGCGGCGCTCCATCTCGCCGACGGCCCAGTTCAGCGCGTTGCCGGCCTGGCGCATGTCGGTCACCACCGGGCACAGCAGGTGCGGAATGCCCTCGTAGACGCTCATTTCAAGCATCTTCGGGTCGATCAGGATCAGACGCACGCTTTCGGGCTTGGCCTTGTACAGCAGCGACAGGATCATCGCATTGATGCCCACCGACTTGCCCGAGCCGGTGGTGCCCGCCACCATGCAGTGCGGCATGCGCGCCAGGTCGGCCACCATCGGCTTGCCGGCAATGTCCTTGCCCAGCGCCATGGTCAGGCTGGAGGCGCTCTCGTTGTAGACCTGCGAGCCCAGGATTTCCGACAGGCGCACGGTCTGGCGTTTCGGGTTGGGCAGCTCCAGCCCCATGTAGTTCTTGCCCGGGATGGTCTCGACCACGCGGATCGACACCAGCGACAGCGAACGCGCCAGGTCGCGCGCCAGGTTCACCACCTGGCTGCCCTTGACCCCGGTGGCGGGCTCGATCTCGTAGCGGGTGATGACCGGGCCCGGGTAGGCCGCCACCACCTTGACCTCGACGCCGAAGTCCTTGAGCTTTTTCTCGATCAGGCGCGAAGTGAACTCCAGCGTCTCGGCGCTGACGGTTTCCTGGTGCGGCGGGATCGGATCCAGCAGCGACAGCGGCGGCAGGTCCGAATCCTGGATATCGGCGAACAACGGCTGCTGCTTCTCGCGCTCGACGCGCTCGTGCTTGGGCACCGCCTGCGGGCGCACGATCTGCACCGGCGCCGCCTCTTCGATGCGCACGCGCTGCACTTCGACGGTTTCCTTGCGCTCGGTCTTGGCGGCCTCGCCGATGATGCGGTCCTGCTTGCTCTCGCGGCGGGCCTTGAAGCCCAGGAACAGGGTCTCGACAAAGCCGCCGATCTGCTCGGCCACGCTCAGCCACGAGAAATGGAAGAACAGCGACAGCCCGATCGCCAGCAGCAGCATCAGCAGCAGGGTCGCGCCGGTGAAGCCCAGCGCCACCTGCAGCCAGCCGCCGAGCAGGTCGCCCAGCACCCCGCCGGGTGCGCGCGGCAGCGCGGCGCGCAGCGGATACATGCGGATCGCCTCCAGGCCCATGCTGGAGAACAGGGTCAGCACGAAGCCGATCCAGCTGACGGTCACGCCCTGGCGGTGCAGGCCGTGGTCGGTGCGTTCGGGCAGCTCGGCGGTCAGCGTGCGCCAGCCGCGCCAGCAGCGGCGCACCAGCAGCACCGCCAGCCAGTAGGCGGAAAAGCCGAAGATGAAGAACAGCACATCCGCCACCCAGGCGCCGACGCGGCCGCCCAGGTTATGGATATCGGCCACCTGGTTGGCATGGGACCAGCCGGGATCGGTCTTGCTGTAGCTGGCCAGCACGCACAGGAAACCCAGCGTGACGGCCAGCAGCAGGAACCAGCGGACTTCGCCCAGCAGTTTGCCGATGCGGGATGGCAAGGCTGAGGGATCGGTGCGGGTGGTCGTGGTAGCTCGGGCCATGCCTGGTTGAAACTCGCGTGTTAGGGGATTCCGGATCGGTTTCGGACCGATGCCGCCGGCGGCCGGCGTTCTTTCGCCGGGTGACGGACAGGCATCGTGGCGGCCATTTTAACGTGGCCCGAGACTATCGCACCCATTGGAATTTGCAACAGTGAGCAAATGCGGCTCCTCTTATAATGTCGCTTTCGAGCAATGCCGGTGGGCATCATGCCGCACCGGCCACAGGAACGCATCATGGCAAAACACGCAAAAGTGCTGATTCTCGGTTCCGGTCCCGCCGGCTACACCGCCGCGGTCTACGCGGCCCGCGCCAACCTGGAGCCGGTGCTGATCACCGGCCTGGCACAGGGCGGCCAGCTGATGACCACCACCGACGTCGAGAACTGGCCGGGCGATGCCAAGGGCGTCCAGGGCCCCGAACTGATGCAGCGCCTGCTGGCGCATGCCGAGGAATTCAAGACCGAAATCATCTTCGATCACATCCATACCGCGAAGCTGGTGGACGACAAGGGCCAGCCGGCCCGCCCCTTCACGCTGATCGGCGACGCCGGCGAGTACACCTGCGACGCGCTGATCATCGCCACCGGCGCCTCGGCACAGTACCTGGGCCTGCCGTCGGAAGAATCGTTCATGGGCCGCGGCGTGTCGGCCTGCGCCACCTGCGACGGCTTCTTCTACAAGAACCAGGAAGTGGCCGTGGTCGGCGGCGGCAATACCGCCGTGGAAGAAGCGCTGTACCTGTCGCATATCGCCAGCAAGGTCACCGTGATCCACCGCCGCGACAGCTTCCGCGCCGAGCCGATCCTGGTCGACCGCCTGCTGCAGCGTGAAAAGGAAGGCCGCGTGGTGATCCGCTACGACAGCGTGCTGGACGAAGTGCTGGGCGACGACTCCGGCGTGACCGGCATCCGCGTGCGCGGCACCAAGACCGGCCAGACCGAAGACCTGAAGCTGGCCGGCGTGTTCATCGCCATCGGCCACAAGCCCAACACCGACCTGTTCACCGGCCAGCTGGCCATGGAAAACGGCTACCTGGTGACCAAGTCGGGCCTGCAGGGCGATGCCACCGCCACCAGCGTGCCGGGCGTGTTCGCCGCGGGCGACGTGCAGGACCACGTCTACCGCCAGGCCATCACCAGCGCCGGCACCGGCTGCATGGCCGCGCTGGACGCCCAACGCTTTGTCGAAGCCCTGAAGTAAACAACCCCTGCGCCGGCGGCCATCACCGCCGGTGCGTCACACGGGCGCGGGCCCGCCCGCGGCCCCGCCAGTCGATATAATCGGCGCCGAGCCTCCGGAGATTTTTTTCAATGACGCACGGCGCCCGCAAACCCGACCGACCGCCCCAACGCCTCGGCCTGAACGACCTTGCCAGGCTGCGCGACACCCTCAAGGCCGACACCGAGCGCCGCGAAGCCGAGCGCGTCGCCGCCGAGCAGGCAGCCGAGCGCGCCCGCGCCGAAGCCGATGTGTTCCGCGCCAGCGTGGGCCAGGTCAGCCAGCTGCGCGACCGCAACCGCGCCCACCACCCCCCCAGCAAGCCCGCACCCGTGCCGGTGCAGTCGCAGCGCAACGACCAGGCGGTGCTGCAGGCGTCGCTGTCGGACGAGTTCGATGTCGAAAGCCTGCTCGAGACCGACGAGACGCTGTCGTTCCGCCGGCCCGGCATCGGCATGGACGTGGTGCGCAAGCTGCGCCGCGGCGAATGGGTGCCGCAGGACAAGGTCGACCTGCACGGCCTGCGCAGCGACGAGGCGCGCGAGGCGCTGGCCGAGTTCCTGCGCCGTTCGGTGCGCAACGGCGTGCGCTGCGTGCGCGTGATCCACGGCAAGGGCCTGGGCTCGCCCGACAAGCTGCCGGTGCTCAAGGGCAAGGTGCGCAGCTGGCTGGTGCAGAAGGAGGAAGTGCTGGCCTTCGTGCAGGCGCGCGAAGCCGAAGGCGGCGCCGGCGCGCTGATGGTGCTGCTGCGCCAGCCGCGCGCCTGACGCCGCGTCCCGGATGCACGTTCCGCTCGAATTGCTGATGGGGCGGCTGCCCCTGATCCTCCACATCATGGAGGTGATCGGCGTGCTGGCCTTCGCGGTCTCGGGGGTGGTCGATGCCCGCAAGCAGCGCCTGGACGTGGTCGGCACCTTCGTGGTGGCCTTTGCCACAGCCTTCGGCGGCGGCACCGTGCGCGACGTGCTGCTCGACCGGCGCCCGTTCTACTGGGTCGACCATGAAGGCTATGTGCTGCTGATCTTCGTGATGTCGTTCGGCGCGTCGTTCGTGCTGCGCGTGGTCAGCCGGGTGGCTTCGGACCGGGCCATGATCGTGGCCGACGCCATCGGCCTGGGGCTGTTCTCGGTGACCGGCGCCTCGCTGGCGCTGGTGGCGCAGATGACGCCGACCGTGGCGGTCATGATGGGCATCATCTCGGCGGTGTTCGGCGGCGTGGTGCGCGACGTGCTGTGCAATGAAGTGCCGATGATCCTGCGCGACCGCTCGCCCTATGCCACCTGCTCGTTCATCGGCTGCTGGATCTATATCGGCCTGACCTGGGTCGAGGTGCAGCAGGAGGCGGCGCTGCTGACCGGCGCGCTGGCGATCATCGCCATGCGCCTGGCCTCGGTGCGCTATGGCTGGAAGCTGCCCAGCTGAGCGGCGGCTAAGGCGGACCCACCAATGAAAACGCCGCCCTGCAGGGCGGCGTGTCGCTGCGCTGGCCGAACCGGCCGATGGCTCAGACGGCGGCTTCGTCCTGCTCGCCGGTGCGGATGCGGATCACACGCTCGATCTCGGTGACGAAGATCTTGCCGTCGCCGATCTTGCCGGTGTGGGCGGCCTTGACGATGGCGTCCAGCACGGTGTCCAGCTGGTTCTCGGCCACCACCACTTCAATCTTGATCTTGGGCAGGAAGTCGACCACGTACTCGGCGCCGCGGTACAGCTCGGTATGCCCTTTCTGGCGGCCAAATCCCTTTACTTCGGTCACCGTCAGCCCGGTCACGCCGACGTCAGCCAGGGCTTCACGCACCTCGTCGAGCTTGAACGGTTTGATGATGGCGGTAATCTGCTTCATGACTGGCCCCTGTTTATCGTTTGTTCACGCCGCCCGGCGGCGCATCGCCGCGGACGCGGCGCTCTCCGGAGGGCATTTTAACAGCCCTTGGGCGCTTGCATTTCCGCCACGCCCGCTGCCGGCGCCGCTGCTGCGTGGGGTGGCGCGCATCCGCCGTCGTCCGCGCCTGTGGATAACCCTGTGGGCAGCCACTGGAGAACCTGTGCGCAAACCGGCACTCCCGCGCCATGTCCCTCGGGCCAGGCCCTCAGTCCGGCACCTTTTCCAGATCCGCCAGCCACACCACCGATTCCGAATCGCTGGGCGCGCGCCAGTCGCCGCGCGGCGACAGCGAGCCACCCGAGCCCACCTTGGGCGCATTCGGCACGCATGATCGCTTGAACTGGCTGGTGCGGAAGAAGCGGTCCAGGAAGATGGCCAGGTTGCGCTTGATGTCGGGCAGGCCGTACTGGTTGCGCACGACGTGCGGGCCGTTGGGCCAGATGCCGCGCTCGCGGTCGCCCCAGGCATGCTGCGCCAGGAAGGCGATCTTGGACGGGGCAAAGCCGAAGCGCAGCGTGTAGTAGAGGTTGAAGTCCTGCAGCTCGTACGGGCCGATGGTGCTCTCGGTCTTCTGTTCCGGACCGTGGTTGCTGTCGCCGGGGATCAGCTCGGGGCTGATGTCGGTGTCGAGCACCGCCAGCAGCACGTCCGAGCCGCCCTCGCCCACCTGCCCGGTCTCTGCGACCCAGCGCACCAAGTGCGAGATCAGCGTCTTGGGCACGCTGGCGTTGACGTTGTAGTGCGACATGTGGTCGCCCACGCCATAGGTGCACCAGCCCAGCGCCAGCTCGCTCAGGTCGCCGGTGCCGATGACGATGGCATGGTTGTAGTTGGCCAGCCGGAACAAGTGGTTGGTGCGCTCGCCCGCCTGCACGTTCTCGAAGGTTACGTCGTAGACCTTCTCGCCGGCGGCATAGGGATGGCCCAGGTCCTTCAGCATCGCCAGGCACGACGGCCGGATATCGATCTCGGTCGCGCTGCAGCCCACCACCTGCATCAGCTGGCGCGCCTGCTGCAGCGTGCGCCCGCTGGTGGCAAAGCCGGGCATGGTGTACGCGAGGATATTGGCGCGCGGCAGGCCCAGCCGGTCCATCGCCTTGGCGCAGACCAGCAGCGCGTGGGTGGAATCGAGCCCGCCCGAGACGCCGATCACCACCTTGCTGATCTTGCTTGCCGACAGCCGCTGCACCAGCGCCTGCACCTGGATGTTGTAGACCTCCATGCAGCGTTCGTCGCGCTGGCGCGGATCGGCCGGCACGTACGGGAAGCGCGCCACGTTGCGCTCCAGCGGCAGCGACTTTTCCAGGGTCAGGTCGAGCGGGAAGCGCACCACGCGGAAGCGCTCCACCTCGTCCTTGTGCCGGCGCACCGAGTCGCCGAAGGTGACCTGGTGCATGCGCTCGCGCGACAGCCGTTCGACGTCGATATCGGCGAACAGCAGGTGCGAGGTGTCGGCAAAGCGCTCGGACTCGGCCAGCAGCTCGCCGTTCTCGCAGATCAGCGCCTGGCCGTCCCAGGCCAGGTCGGTGGACGACTCGCCCTTGCCGGCCGAGGTGTACAGGTAGGCTGCCAGGCAGCGCGCCGATTGCTGCGACACCAGCTGGTGCCGGTAGCCGGACTTGCCCACCACGATATTCGATGCCGACAGGTTGACCAGCACCGTGGCCCCGGCCAGCGCCGCGAACGACGACGGCGGGATCGGCACCCATACGTCCTCGCAGATTTCGGCGTGGAAGCGGAAGTCGGGGATGTCCTCGAGCTCGAACAGCAGGCCGGCGCCGAACGGCACCTGCTGGCCCAGCAGTTCGATCGAATCGACCGCGGCGTTGTCGGCGGCGCTGAACTGGCGTGCCTCGTAGAACTCCCAGTAGTTGGGCAGGTAGGTCTTGGGCACCACGCCCTGGATGCGCCCGCGCGCCACCACCACGGCGCAGTTGAACAGCTGGTGCTCGACCCGCAGCGGCATCCCCACCACCATTGCCGCCGGCAGCTTGCGTGAGGCCTCGACGATGGTGGCCAGCGCCGCCTGGCAGGCATCCAGCAGCGCGCGCTGGTGGAACAGGTCGTCGCAGGTGTAGGCCGACAGCCCCAGTTCCGGGAACGCGACCAGCACGGCGCCGCGCTGCGCCGCCTGCGTCGCCAGGGCAATGGTCTCGTTGGCGTTGAAGGCCGGGTCGGCCACGCGGCAGACCGGCACGCCCACCGCGACGCGCGCAAAGCCGTGCGAATACAGGTTGAAAAACAGGTTTTTCATATCGGGCCTTGGTGTTGGGAGTCGTGCGGTGGGCCGTTGAACCAGCCGCAAGCGTGCGGGTCGTCCGCAGCATCCGTGGATGCCTGGGAAAGCACTATTGACCAGGAGGCTCCATTTTACGACGCCGGCCCTGGGGCGGGGTTTCCGGTAGACTCGACCGGTCCACAGAGGGAACTGGTGCAATGCAGTCTGAATCAAGCGTGCCCGGACAGGGCCAGCCGGCACGGCAAACGCGCAGCGAAGCGGGCGACGCCGCCCCGGAATACCGTACCGAGATCGTCTCCGACCTGGGCCAGGTCGATGCCGCCGCCTGGGACGCCCTGGTGGCCCGTCATGCCGACGCCACGCCCTTCCTCAAGCATGCCTTCCTGCACGCGCTGCACGCCAGCGGCAGCGCCTGCCCGGATACCGGATGGCATCCGCGCTTCCTCACGTTATGGGCGCCGCCCGCGGCGGGCCGTCCGCAACGGCTGGCCGCCGCCATGCCGCTGTACGCCAAGGCGCATTCCTATGGCGAGTATGTCTTCGACTGGGCCTGGGCCGACGCCTATGCGCGCAACGGCATCGAGTACTACCCCAAGTGGCTGGCGGCGATTCCGTTCACCCCGGTGCGCGGCGCGCGGCTGCTGGCCGAAGACGCCGAGGCGCGCCGGCTGCTGCTGCAGGTGGCGCTGGCGCTGGCCGCCGACAGCCAGATGTCGTCGCTGCACATCCTGTTTCCGGACGAGGCCGAAGCCGCGCTGATGGCGCAGGCCGGCATGCTGATGCGGCACGGCGTGCAGTTCCACTGGACCAATGAAAACTACGGCGGCTTCGACGACTTCCTCGCCACGCTGTCGCAGAAGAAGCGCAAGAACATCCGCGCCGAGCGCCGGCAGGTGGCCCAGGCGGGCATCAGCTTCCGCCGGCTGCGCGGCGCGGAGATCGACGACGAGGCGTGGAAGTTCTTCAACCGCTGCTATCGCCAGACCTACCGCGAGCACCATTCCACGCCTTACCTGAACCTGGATTTCTTCCGCCGCATCGGCGCCGCGATGCCGCAGCACCTGCTGCTGGTGATCGCCGAGCGCGCGGGCCAGCCTATCGCCAGCTCGCTGCTGGTCTATGACGCTGCGCCGGAAGTCAGCACGCTCTACGGGCGCTACTGGGGCGCGCTGGAATACCACCCGTGCCTGCATTTCGAGACCGCGTACTACCAGCCGCTCGAGTTCTGCATCGAGCACGGCATCGGCACCTTCGAAGGCGGCGCGCAGGGCGAGCACAAGATGGCACGCGGCTTCCTGCCGGTGGCCACGCGCTCGGCCCACTGGCTGGCGCACCCGGCCTTTGCCGATGCGGTCGAGCGCTTCCTCGCACGCGAGCGCCAGGGTATCGACGCCTACCTGGACGAGCTGGGCGAGCGCAACCCGTTCGCGCGTGCCTGACGCCTGCGTCGCTCAGCGCCACATGCGCCGCAGCGTGTCGTCGCCCAGCATGTAGTGATGGAACAGCGATGCCATCGCATGCAGGCCAATGATCAGGTAGAACGCGGTGCCGAGGGTTTCGTGGAGCTCTTTGACGCTGTCCTTCAGCGCCGGGTCGGGCGCGACCAGTGCCGGCACTTCGATGCCGAGCGCAGGCAGCGCCAGCAGATGGCCGCCGGCATTCATCGCCAGCAGGCCAAGCAGCGGCTGGGCCAGGATGAACAGGTACAGCAGCCAGTGCATGGCCGCGCCGGCCAGTTGCATCCAGCGCGCGCCCGGCTCCGGCGCCGGGGCGCCGCGCACCAGCCGCCACAGCAGCCGCGGTACCGCCAGCACCAGTACCAGCGCGCCGGCCCATTCATGCACCGCCATGGCCAGCGCGCGCGGCGGCGTGCCCCTGGCTAAGCTGCCCTTCAGCTCGATCGCGGCATAGGCCAGTGCCACCAGCACGAACACCGCCCAATGGAAGGACACCGCCAGCCGGTCATAGCGGCGCGACGATGGCAGGGTCTGCGGCAACGGCTGGATTTCGGTGATGGGATGCATGGGGACTCCTCTTGTTTGTACCCGCCTAGCGTAGCCCAGGCCACTTTGCCGGGTGCTAACGCGCATCAAGCGCTCGGCAATAAAAAACCCCGCCGGAGCGGGGTCTGTTCAGCGGGCGTTCAGCTTACTTCTTGTAGTTGGCCACGCCGTCGGTGATTTCCTTGTGGGCTTCCTCGATGCCGGCCCAGCCTTCCACCTTGACCCACTTGCCGGCTTCCAGTGCCTTGTAGTGCTCAAAGAAGTGCTTGATCTGGTCCAGCAGGTTTTGCGGCACGTCGGACAGGCCCTTCATGTAGGCGGTGGCCGGCGACAGCTTGTCGACCGGCACGGCGACCAGCTTGGCGTCGACGCCGGACTCGTCGGTCATCTTCAGCATGCCGAGTGCGCGGCAACGCACCACGGCGCCGGCCAGGATCGGGAACGGCGACAGCACCAGCACGTCGACCGGGTCGCCATCGCCCGACAGGGTCTGCGGGATGTAGCCATAGTTGGCCGGGTAACGCATGCCGGTGCCGATGAAGCGGTCGACGAACAGCAGGCCGGTTTCCTTGTCGGCCTCGTACTTCACCGGATCGCTCTGGGCCGAGATCTCGATGATGACGTTGAAATCGTTGGGGATGTCCTTGCCCGGGGATACGAGGTTGAAGCTCATGCGGTTCTCCAGATGCCTGCGCTGTGTTGTCGGATGGCGGGCATTATAGCGGCTCGCGCCTGACCGGTTGCTGACAAGCCGTCGCCGGTCCTGGCTTCGCCAGCCCGCTGCAACGCGTTGCAGCGACGCCGGCGTCGGCGATAATGGCGCATTCTTCAGCCGACACTGAATAGCCGCAGCCCCTGCGCTGCCTAACGCTGCCCTAACGCTGCCCCTATGCTGCCCCGGAGCCACCCATGCACGCCCAGCACTTCGTCGCCAACCGCCTGATCGCGCCCGACAATGGCCTGCGCATCAAGGTTTTCGATCCCTCCAACGGCGAGCCCTTCGCCGAGATTGCGCGCGGCAACGCCACCGATATCAACGTCGCCGTCCATGCGGCACGCCAGGCCGCCGACGGCGCCTGGGGCCAGATGGCCCCGGCCGAGCGGGTGCGCCTGCTCAACCGCGTCGCCGTGGCGCTGATCGCCCATGAAGAGCAACTCGGCGCGCTCGAGGCCCGCGACACCGGCAAGCCGCTGCGCCAGGCCCGCGCCGACGCGCGCGCGGTGGCGCGCTACTTCGAGTTCTACGCCGGCGCGGTCGACAAGCTGCACGGCCAGACCATTCCCTACAACCCCGGCTACACCGTGCTGACGGTGCGCGAGCCGCACGGCGTGACCGGCCACATCATCCCGTGGAACTACCCGCTGCAGATCTTCGGGCGCAGCGTCGGCGCGGCCCTGGCAGCCGGCAACGCCTGCGTGGTCAAGCCGGCCGAGGACGCCTGCCTGTCGCTGCTGCGCGTGGCCGAGATCGCCGCCGAGGCCGGCCTGCCCGAAGGCGCGCTCAATATCATCACCGGCTACGGCCACGAGGCCGGCGCCGCGCTGGCGCGCCATCCGGGCATCAACCACATCTCGTTCACCGGCTCGCCGCAGACCGGCAAGCTGGTGTCGCAGCTTGCCGCCGAGAACCACGTGCCGGTCACGCTGGAACTGGGCGGCAAGTCGCCGCAGATCGTGTTCGCCGATGCCGACCTTGACGCGGTGGTGCCGGTGGTGGTCAACGGCATCGTGCAGAACGCCGGCCAGACCTGCTCGGCCGGCAGCCGCCTGCTGGTGGAGCGCCCGGTCTACGACCTGCTGCTGGACCGGCTCGCATCGGTGTTCGAATCGCTGCGCGTGGGCCCGTCCGAGCTCGACCTGGAATGCGGCCCGCTGATCAGCCGCAAGCAGCAGCAGCGCGTGTGGGATTTCGTCTCGGACGCGCAGCACGCCGGCGTGGCGGTGATGGCGCAGGGCCAGATCGTGGCCGAGGCCCCGGAGGCCGGCTACTACCAGGTGCCGATGCTGTTCCGCGACGTGCCGCCCGCGCACCGGCTGGCGCAGGAAGAGGTGTTCGGCCCGCTGCTGGCGGCGATGCCGTTCGACACCGAGGCCGAAGCCATCGCGCTGGCCAACGGCACGCCCTACGGGCTGGTCGCCGGGGTCTGGACCCGCGACGGCGGGCGCCAGCTGCGCCTCGCGCACAAGCTGCGCGCGGGCCAGGTCTTCATCAACAACTACGGCGCCGGCGGCGGCGTGGAGCTGCCCTTCGGCGGCAGCGGCCAGTCCGGCTACGGCCGCGAAAAGGGCTTCGAGGCCCTGTACGGATTCACCACCCTGAAAACCATCGCCATTCAACATGGGTAACATCAATTTCCTGTCGGTCGCCTTCGCCATCTTCTTTTTCTGGATGGCCTGGCATGTGCGGAACAAGCGCGCCACCAATCCTTCCGGCATGCCGCGGCTGCAGGTGTTCAAGCGCAAGTGGGGCGACGTGGTCGGCGACCGCGTGCACTGGTGCCTGTATGTCGCGCTGCCGTTCCTGCTGGCGCTGATGATGGTGGCGAATGCCCTGAGGGGGCGCGGGCCGTTTTCGCACTAGTCCCGCCCTGCACCGAACATCACCAAAACACTGAGGAGACAAGCCATGAGACTGGCCAACAAGGTAGCGATCGTCACCGGCGGCGGTTCCGGCTTCGGCGAAGGCATTGCCCATACCTTTGCGCGCGAAGGCGCCAACGTGGTGGTGGCCGACCTGCGCGAGGAAGCCGCCGAGCGCGTCGCCGCGGCGATCCGAGATGCCGGCGGGCGCGCCCGCGCGGTGCGCGCCGATGTCTCGCGCGAAGCCGACACCGAGGCCATGCGCGAAGCCGCCCTTGCCGTCTTCGGCGATGTGCATATCGTGGTCAACAACGCCGGCACCACGCATCGCAACAAGCCGATCCTGGAAGTCACCGAAGACGAGTTCGACCGCGTCTACGCCGTCAACGTCAAGAGCATCTACTGGTCGGCGCGCGCGTTCGTGCCGCATTTCCGCCGGCGCGGCGGCGGCGTGTTCGTCAATATCGCTTCCACCGCCGGCATCCGGCCACGGCCGGGGCTGGTCTGGTACAACGGCAGCAAGGGCGCGGTGATCACGGCGAGCAAGGCCATGGCCGCGGAGCTGGGCCCCGACAATATCCGCGTCAACTGCGTCAACCCGGTGATCGGCGCCACCGCGCTGCTCGAGGAATTCATGGGCATGCCCGACACGCCCGAGAACCGCGCACGCTTCCTCGCCACCATCCCGATGGGGCGCATGTCGACGCCGCAGGACGTGGCCAACGCCTGCCTGTACCTGGCTTCGGACGAAGCCGCCTTCATCACCGGCACCTGCATCGAAGTGGACGGCGGCCGCTGCGTCTGAAGCCGCGCGCCGGTCCTGCTTCCCCAGTCGTACGGTAGCTGCAAGAACGCGTCATACAGAAACGCCAATTCCTCAGGAGACAGCATGACAACGACCGCAGTGAACCCCGGCGTCGGCGACGCCGCCTTTGAAGACGCCACCTATCGCAAGGTCAGCTGGCGCCTGGTGCCCTTCCTGCTGCTGTGCTACGTGGTGGCCTACCTGGACCGCGTCAACGTGGGCTTCGCCAAGCTGCAGATGCTGAACGACCTGCAGTTCAGCGAGACCGTCTACGGCCTCGGCGCCGGCATCTTCTTCATCGGCTACTTCCTGTTCGAAGTGCCGAGCAACGTGATCCTGCACAAGGTGGGCGCGCGCATCTGGATCGCGCGCATCATGATCACCTGGGGCGCGATCTCGGCGGCGATGATGTTCGTCACCACGCCGACCATGTTCTACGTGCTGCGCTTCCTGCTCGGCATTGCCGAGGCCGGCTTCTTCCCGGGCATCATCCTGTACCTGACCTACTGGTACCCGGCCAACCGGCGCGGGCGCACCACCACCTTCTTCATGACCGCGATCGCGCTGTCGGGCGTGATCGGCGGGCCGCTGTCGGGCTGGATCATGCAGTCCTTCGACGGCCACAACGGCTGGGCCGGCTGGCAGTGGATGTTCCTGCTGGAAGGCATTCCATCGATCCTGGTGGGCCTGTGGGTGCTGGCCTACCTGGATGACCGCATCGCCCACGCCAAATGGCTGTCGGCCGATGAGAAGGCGCTGCTGGAGCGCAATATCGCCAGCGAGAACGCGCACAAGGAAGACCCGCCGATCCGCACCGTGTTTGCCAGCCCGCGCGTCTGGCTGATGAGCGCGATCTACTTCTGCTTCGTGATGGGCCTGTACGGCGTCAGCTTCTGGCTGCCGACCATCATCAAGCAGACCGGCGTCAAGGGCGCGCTCGATATCGGCCTGCTGACCGCGATCCCCTATGGCTGCGCGGTGATCGGCATGGTGCTGGTGGCCTACAGCGCCGACCGCAGCGGCGAGCGCCGCTGGCATATCGCGGTGCCGGCGCTGGCCGGCGCTGTCGGGCTGCTGTTGTCGGTGCAATGGCACGGCGACACCACGCTGGCGATGGTGGCGCTGACGCTGGCGACGATCGGCATCCTGACCACGCTGCCGCTGTTCTGGAGCCTGCCCACGGCGTTCCTGGCCGGCACCGGCGCGGCCGCGGGTATTGCGCTGATCAATTCGCTCGGCAACCTCGCCGGCTTTCTCAGCCCGTACGCGGTGGGCTGGCTCAAGGACCTGACCCACAGCACCGATTCCGGCATGTACCTGCTGGCCGCATGCCTGGTGGTCGGCGCGGCGCTGACGCTGTCGGTACCGAAGCGGCTGGTAAGCCGGAAGTGAAGTCGCGCGCGCGCCGCTTGCCGGCGCGAATGCGCCGTCGGCTGACGCGGATGTAGGACCACGCCCGGCAGTGTCGCCTATTCCTGGGCCCTAGCATGGAAAAGAGACACCCGGAGTGATCCCGACGGGGTCCTCCGGGCATCTGATTCCCAAGCTTGCCAAGGAGGCCACGATGCCGCAATTGCTCCCGTTTGCCCCTACCCGTTCGCTGAAGATCATCGAAGCGCGCCTGGCGCGCCGCTCGCGCGTGAAGCGCCTGGTGCTCGCGCTCAGCGCCGGCGTGGTCGCGCTGCTGGCCCTGGTGCCCGCCGCCAGCCATGCGCAGGCACCCGTGGTCGATGCCAACCCCGCGCCGGCAACCCCGGCCGCGCCAGCGACTGCCGCACCGGCCCCTGCGCCGGGCACCATGGCACCGACGCCGGGCGTCGCCACGCCGCCCGCCACGACCATGCCCCCGGCCGCCACCGTGCCGCCCGCCACCACAGTGCCGCCAGCGGCCACCATGCCGCCTGCCACCCAGCCCGCGCCCGGCATGACGGCGCCGGCCACGGCGGCGCCGCCGCCAACCGCTTCACCGATGCCCGCACCTACCGGCACGCCGCCCGCGGTGCCCGCGCCGCCGCCGGTGGCAGCCCCGTCGCAGCCACGGCCGCCCCTGACCGCGCCGCCCCCGCCGCCGCCGCGTGACGCGATGGTCCAGCGCCAGGCCGGCCCGGTCGCCTATATCTGCGGCGGCGTGGCCGAGGACGAGCAGGTCGCGCTGCAATCGCAGGCGCGCAAGTACAACATGAGCCTGCTGTTCACACAGGGCGAGCGCGGCGAATTCCTGTCGGATGTCGACGTCAAGCTGATGCGTGGCGGCAAGGAAGTGGCGAGCTTTGTCGCCGACGGGCCGCGCTGCCTGCTGAAGGCGCCGTCCGGCACCTACAACGTGCGTGCGACCTATCAGGGCCGGACCAAGAACATGACGGTCAGCACCAACAGCAAGAATGCGCAGATGCGGTGGTAGTGGGGCTGAAGCACTGATGCGCTTTGCATGACCGCTTGGGTACTCCCTCTCCCGCTTGCGGGAGAGGGGAGCAAACCCTCAGCCTGGTGGCCCGTCCCCCAGCATCTGCGCCACCGACCCCGCCGTTCCCGCCGCCCGTTCACCCAGCAAACGGTGCAGCGTCCCCAGCAGTTCATCCTCGTTATACGGCTTGCCCAGGTACACGTTGACGCCGATTTCCTCCGCGTAGCGGCGGTGTTTTTCCGCGGTGCGCGAGGTGATCATCACCAGCGGCAGGTGCGCGGTGCGCGCGTCGGAGCGCACGTTGCGGGTCAGGTCGAAGCCGTCCATGTGCGGCATCTCGATATCGACCAGCATCGCGTCCGGCATCACGTCCTGCAGCTGCTTGAGCGCGTCGACGCCGTCGCGCGCCAGCACCACGTGGTAGCCGGCGCGGCCCAGCAGGCGCTGGGTGGCCTTGCGCACGGTCAGTGAATCGTCGACCACCATCACGGTAGGCTGGGCCGCCAGGCCGGCCACTGGCTCGGCGGTGCCGTCGCGCGCCAGTTCCGCGACCGCGCCTGGTTGCGGCGCGACCGCCGGCTGCTGCGTCGATTGCGGCAGTGCCGGCGGATCGAGCGGCAGCGAGCGGCCGCGCTCGCGCACGAAGCGCTGCGCCAGCACCACCGGGTTGTAGATCAGCACGATCTCGCCGTCGCCGAGCGTGGTCGCGCCGGCGATGCCCTCCAGCCGCGCCAGGTGCGGACCGATGTGCTTGACCACCACTTCGCGGTTGCCGACCACGTCGTCGACATGCACGGCGACGCGCTCGGCGCCGCTGCGCACCACCACCACCGGCGAATACTTGCGCCCCGCGGGCGCGGCCTCGCCCTGTTCCAGCAGCGCGCCGAAGTAGAAGAACGGCACCTCGGCGCCGGCCACCGCCAGGCGGCCGTGGTTGTACGCATCCAGCAGCGCCGGCGCGCGCAGTTGCTGCACCTGGTCGATCATGCCGCTGGGCACCGCATAGCGGCGCGCGCCCAGTGCGATCACCAGCACCTGCGTGATGGCGGTGGTCAGCGGCAGGTGCACGGTGAAGGTGGTGCCCTGCCCCGGCTGCGATGCCAGCGTGATGCGCCCGCCGAGCGCCACGGTTTCGGCGCGCACCACGTCCATGCCCACGCCGCGGCCGGCCAGTTCGGACACCGCTTCCGCGGTGGAAAAGCCGGGAGTGAAGATCAGTTCGGTCAGGCGCGCCTCGCCGGCATCGTCGTCCGGCGCCAGCAGCCGGCGCTCGACCGCGCGCGCGCGGATGCGCGCCAGGTCCAGCCCGCCGCCGTCGTCGATGAAATGCAGCACCACCTCGTTGCCTTCCTGCTGCACTTCCAGCGTGAGCGCGCCGGTGGCGGGCTTGCCCGCGGCGCGGCGCTGCGCGGCGGGCTCGATGCCGTGCGCCACCGCGTTGCGGATCAGGTGCTCGATCGGGCCCGCCATGCGGTCCAGCACCGAGCGGTCGATCTCCACCGTGCCGCCCTTGATCAGCAGCCGCACTTCCTTGCCGGTCTCGGCCGCGGCCTGCCGCGCCACGCGGTAGAGCCGCTCGGCCAGCGCGTCGAACTGCACCATGCGCGCCTGCATCAGGCCGCGCTGCAGACCGCGCGTCAGCCGCGCCTGCGCGGCCAGGTCGCCGGCGGCGCGGTCGAAGCCGCGCTGCAGGTTCTGCTCGACGGTGGCGACGTCGTTGACCGACTCGGCCATCATCCGCGTCAGTTCCTGGAAGCGCGTAAAGCGGTCGAACTCGAGCGGATCGAATTCCTGCTTGTGCTGCGCATCCGCAATGCGCGACGCCATCTGCGATTCGGCCTGGATCTCGATCTCGCGCAGCTGTCCGCGCAGGCGCGCGACGTTGTCGTTCAGTTCGCCCAGGTAGGCGCGCATCGACTCCAGCTCGCTGTCCAGGCGCGCGCGCGTGGCGCCGACCTCGCCGGCCTCGTTGATCAGCGTGTCGAGCGCGCGCGCCTGCACGCGCACCAGCGCGCGCTGCGGCTCCGCCGATGCCAGCGGTGCAAGCGCAGCCAGCGGCGCGGCCGGCGGCATCGGCACCATCACGTCGGACGGCCCCGGCACCGCGGGCAGTTCGGGCGCAAACGCCTCTGCGGCGCAGGCGCCGGGAGCTTCGGCGTCTTCGGGCTGAGGCACGGCGGCGGCGGACGGCTGCTGCGGTTCTGCCAGGCCGCTGACCACATCAGGGTCGTCGGCCGGCAGCAGCCGGCCGGCCTGCAAGGCCTCGGCATGCGCCAGGATGCGGTCGTACCAGGCGTAGAGCCGCTCGAACACCTTCGGCGCAACCGGCTGCTGCCCCTGCCCGCGCAGCGTGCCGTCGAGCAGCGTCTCCATTTCGTGCGCAGCCTGCCCCAGCGCCATCGCGCCGGCCATGCGCGCGCTGCCCTTGAGCGTATGCAGTGCGCGCAGCACCAGCCCGCCATGGCGCGCGTCGTCGGGCGCGGCTTCCCAGCCGCGCAACAGCCTGCCCAGTTCGGGCAGCGAGCCCTGCGCCTCTTCCAGGAAGATCTGCACCAGCGCTGGATCCGGTGCGGCGCCGACGTCGACGGCGGGCGCCTCGGGCGCGCGCGGCACCGTCGGCAGCGCGATCACCACCGCGTCATGGGCGGTGACAGGCGGCGCCGCAGGCGCTGCCCCGGCCTCGTCCGCCGGCGGCACATCGGATGCGGACTGTGCCGCGGGCGGCAGCCGGCCGAATACCTGCGCCATCGCGTCATCGGCCTCGGCCGGCGGCGGCGCGGGCAGCGCCACGCGCGGACGCAGCAGGGCGCGCTCGCCGAACTCGACCAGGCTGCGGCGCAGCCCGGCGTCCGCCTGCGGCCAGATGCCGGCGGCAAACTGGTGCAGCATGCCGCGCATGCGCTCGGCGGCCTGCTCCAGCAGCCGGAAATCGCCTGCATGCATTGCCACCGGATGCGCGCCCAGCTGCAGCAGCAACGCTTCCAGCGCCTCGGCGATTTCGCGCACCGGCTCCAGGCCCACGGTCGACGCACTGCCCTGCAGCGTGTGGGCGACGCGCAGCGCCAGCTCGCTCGGGCACGGGTGGGCTTCGTGCCGCCATTCGGAGATATCGGTGGCGAACTGGCGCAGCAGGCCATCGGCCTCCTGCAGGTAGACGTTGTACAGCGCCAGGCCGATGCGCACCGGGCCGATGACCTTGTAGTGGTCGTCTTCGTCCGACAGGCCGCCGGCCAGGCGGAACGGGATTACGTTGTGGTCGGGCGTACCGGTGTCGGCTGGCGCATCAGTATCGACGTCCGTTGCCGCTGCGTCCGGATGCTCGTTCGGCGCATCCTCTACAACCACGTCGGGCGCGGCCTGCGCCGTCTCCGCGGCGGTGCCGGCATCGCGCACCGCCTCGGCGGCTGCCACCAGCGGCGCGATGTCGTGCCACGCCGCGGCGTCGCCGTGCAGCCGCGCCACCCACGCCGACAGCTCGGCATGCGCGCGACGCAGCAGTGCCAGCAGCGCCGGCGCTGGCTCGCGCGCCTCGGCCAGCCACAGGTTCATCACCTGTTCCACCGCCCATGCGGCCTCGCCGTAGCGATGCAGGCCGACCATGCGGCTGGAGCCCTTGAGCGTATGGAAGGCGCGCCGCAGCCGGCTGAGCATGTCGGCATCGCGCAGCGCCTCGACGCCGGCGCCAAGGTCGCCGGCGATGCCGCCCAGCACCTCGTCGGCCTCGTTCAGGAAGATGTCGAGCAGCTCGGCATCGATGGCGGCATGGTCGCCGGCCGCGGGCATGGACGGCGGGGACGGCATGGCCGAGCCGGCCGGCACCGGCGCGGGCTCCGCGGGGATCGCGGCGAGCGCCATCACCATGCGCGCGCCGGCGTCGTCGCTGCCGGCCAGCCAGGCGTTGCACTGCGTGACGGCATCGGCGGCCTGGCGGCGCAGCGCGGCGTCGTCGTCGATCGCGGCCTGGTCGGCCAGCGCCTGCAGCGCGGCCCGCAGCCGCTGCACCGCCGGCGCGTCGGAAACGGCGCCGGCACGCAGAGCCTCGTCGGCGGCGGCGCGCGCCGCCTCGAGCGGATCCTGCGGCGCGTGCGCATCACCCTCGGCAGCAACATCGGGCAAGGCCTCGGCGGGGCGGGCACGGCCGAATTCGAGCGCATCGGCGAACGCGTGGACCACGCCCAGTTCCGCCGCCACCGTGCGCAACAGCGCCGCGCGCGCGCTGGCGTCGGCAAGCTCGGCCTGATCGGCAAGGCGGGTCTTGACGGCCTCCACGGCCGCGCCGGCCTGCGCGGCCTCGCCGGCCAGCGCGCCCGGCAGCGCCGACGAAGCCCGCAGCTGCGCCAGCGTTCCCGCCAGCGCGGCAAAGGCCTGGCGTGCGTCGCGCAGGTGCGCGGCGCCGTCGGGGCGCGCCGCATTGCGGTCATAGCTGTCGAGCCAGGATTCACCGCTGTCGAGTTGCGCGCGCAGTTGCGCCACGGCTTCGCTGCGCTGCGCCTGGGCGCGCGCTTCGTCGACCATGCGCGCCAGCCAGGCCGGCGCGGCAGCGGCAGGGTCCGCCAGGCAGGCGGCCAGCGCGTCGCACTGCGCGGCAAAGTGCGCCGCGGCCGGATGGGCTGACTGTCCGTGCACGCGCCACGGCAGCGCCAGCGCGCGCGACAGGAACAGCGCGATGCCGGCGGCGCCGAGCGCATCGCCCGCATCGCGCTCGCGCCCCGGCATGGCGGCCTGCGCCAGGCAACGCTGCAGGGCCGGCTGCGCCAGCGGCTGCGCGGCCTCGGCCAGCGCGGCCAGCGCGATCTCCCACGCGGCCTGGTCGGCGGCGGCGGCGCGTTCCAGCCCGGTCGCGGCTTGCTGCAGGTTGCGCGTGTCGATCGGGTCGAGCCAGCCGTAGTAGCGCAGCCGGAAATCGGCATTTGCCTGCGCATGGGCGGCATCGAGACGGAACGCCGCCAGCGTGCGCGCGATGTCGGCGCGCAGCGCCGCCGCGTCGTCGTTGCCGCCGTTGCCGCGCTCGCCCGGCCCGGTGCAGACCAGCAGGAACACCGCGTCGTTCAGCAGCGCCTGCGGCACGCGCACATGGCCCTGCTGGTACTGGCGCAGCAGCAGGTTGGCGCGCCCGGCAAAGCGCTTGGCCAGCAGGTCCGACGGCAGCAGGCCCAGCGCCAGCGCACGGCACACCAGCCCAAGCACATGCCAGACGCCGCGGTCGGGATGGTCGGCGGCGCGGCGCGCTTCCTGCTCGTTGGCACGCAGTTCATCCAGCGCCGCGTGCAGGGGCAGCCAGGCTTCGCGCAGCAGCGCCGCGTCGGCGCATGGCGTGGGCAGGCGCAGCGCCTTGAGCAGCGCCGATTCGAACTGCTGGCGCGCGCGCGTGACCGCGGCCGGCCCCTTCGGCGGCAGCAGCATGCCCGGCAGCATCTGCAGCTCGTCGAGCCACAGGTCGGCGGGATGCACGCGTTCCTCGCCCAGCCTGGCAAGCACGGCGGCATAGGGCTGGAACAGGCGCAGCGGGGCCTCGTCGTCGCCCGCCATCAGGTCGTCGACATATTCGGCCAGCGCCTGCACGCCGGCGCGGAATACCTCCAGCGCCTCCGGGCCGGCGGCAACGCTGCCGGCGTCGATGGCATCGAGCAGGCGGCGCAGCGCCTGGCAATACGGATCGGTCCCACGCAGCCCGACGATATGCACCGCGCCGGCGGCCTGGTGCAGATGCTGGCCGGCCAGCCGCAGCGAGGTGGTATCGCGCGCGCCCAGCGCCTCGGGCGCCTGGCGCACTTCGTCGACATAGTGGCCCAGCTCCGCGGCGGCGTCTTCGAGCGCGCTTCGCAGGCTGGGCGCCAGCCACGCCAGGCCGGACAGGTCGCGCGCGGCGCCGCCGGCGGGCAACGGTTGCGCGCCGGCCGGCAACGGTGCGGGTTCGGGTTCAGGCAGGGCGTCGGGGCCGGCCGGCATACCGGATGCGGCAGCGTCGCGCGGGATGGGGGAATTCAGGGACATGACGGCTTCCAGTGCGGCGCCGGCACGGCAGCCGCGGGCCGCCCGCCGCAACGGGCGGCGGGTGCGGAGTTGGCATAAGGCGCGGGGCCGCGGTGCGCGGAAGCGGTCGCAGGCGTCATCCGGCCACTCAGTCGATCTTGAAGCGCGACACCGAGTTGCGCAGCTCCTCGCTCAGCAGCGTCAGCTGGCGCACCGACTGCGCGGTCTGGCGCGTGCCGGTGGTGGTCTGCTCGGTGACGTGCAGGATGCGTTCGATATGGCGCGCCACGGTGGTGGCCAGGTCGGCCTCGTGCGAGGTCGACTGCGAGATCTGCTCGATCAGCTCCGCCAGCTGGCGCGACACGCGGCCGATCTCGACCAGCGCCGCGCCGGCGTGGTCCGACAGCCGCGCGCCTTCGACCACGCCCTGGGTGCTGCGCTCCATCGCGTGCACGGCGTCCTGGGTATCGGTCTGGATGGTGCGGATCAGCGCGCCGATCTGCTTGGTGGCCTCGCCGGAGCGCTCGGCCAGCCGCTGCACTTCTTCCGCCACCACCGAGAAGCCGCGCCCGGCCTCGCCCGCCGATGCCGCCTGGATGGCGGCGTTGAGCGCCAGCACGTTGGTCTGCTCGGTAATATCCGAGATCAGCTCGACGATTTCGCCGATCTCCTGCGACGACTCGCCCAGCCGCTTGATCCGCTTGGAGGTTTCCTGGATCTGCTCGCGGATGTCGTTCATGCCGGCAATCGCGTTCTGCACCGCCTGCTGGCCCTGTTCCGCGGCGGACAGCGAGGCGCGCGCCACGTTGGCGGATTCGGCCGCGCCGCGCGACACCTGCGTGATGCGGTCGGCCATCTCCACCACCGACTCGCCGGTCTGGCGGATCTGGCGCGACTGCTCTTCGGTGGTCGACACCAGCTGGGTCGAGGTGGCCTGCACCTGCCCCGAGGCCTGCGTCACCTCGCCCGCGGTCTGCTGCACCCGGCCGACCAGCTCGCGCAGTTCTTCCACGGTGTAGTTGACCGAGTCGGCGATGGCGCCGGTGATGTCCTCGGTCACGGTGGCCTGGCGCGTCAGGTCGCCGTCGGCGATATCCTGCAGCTCGTTCATCAGCTGCAGAATCGCCTTCTGGGTGTTGTCGTTGTTGCGCTTTTCGTCGAGCCGGCGGGCCTCGGCCTCGCGCTCGCGCGCCTCGGCTTCGAGCGCGCGCATGCGCGAATCGCGCAGGTACAGCGCGGCCAGGCCGACCAGGCACAGCAGCGTCAGCGCCGCCGACACCACGGTCGCGCCCAGCGTCACCGGGCGGCTGCGCGCCGACTCCGCATACGCGCGCTGCAGCGCCGACAGTTCCGCGCGCAGCGCCTCGTTGTCGTTGAAGATCTGCTGCTGCGCGCGCTTGGCGGCGATCAGCCCGGGCAGGTTCTGCAGGATGGTCTGGGTGGTCTTCTGCACCGCCTCGAAGCGCTGCGACAGCTGCTGCAGGTAGCCGCGCGTCTCCTCGTCGGTGGCGGCGGACAGCCGCAGCGCCTCGCTGCCGTTGAGCAGGCCGTCCAGGGTCTCGCGGAAGGTGTTGGTGTCCTTGCCCAGCAGGAACGCGGTCTCGGGGTTGACGCCTTCGCCGGCCAGGAACTCGTTCAGGTTCTTGCCCAGGCGCTGGGTCAGCATCACCAGCTGCGCCGAGGCCGCCACCTCGCGCGCATTGGCGCCGGACTGCAGCTTGATCGCCGCCACCTGTTCGGCCGCTTCGAGCAGTTCGGGGTTGGAGGCGTTGAAGATCTGCAGGGTCTGGCCGATGGTGGTCAGCACCGGCTGCTGCGCCAGCACGTCGGCGGCGCTTTTCTCGGAGCGCTGCCAGGACTGCATGGCGGTCTGCAGCAGCGGCTCGGCCGCGCCGGTGGTGGCGCGCACGCGCTTTTCGTCGCTGCCCTGCCGCAGCGCCGTCAGGTCGCCCGACAGCGCATCCCGGGACTGGCGCAGCTGGGTGAAGGCCTGCGCATTGCCCAGCAGCGCCACCGGCACCGCCTTGCCCAGGCGCTGCGAGTGCATCAGCATGTCGCCGGCCACCTCGATCTGCGCGGCGGCATTGTTGGCGATGCGGTTATCCAGGTACACCGAGCCCAGCAGCGCCACCAGCGACACCACCACGCCCACGGTCAGCAACCGCTGCTGCGAAGCGAACGGCATGCGGCCCAGCCAGCGGCCGAGGTGCTCCAGCGGCGTCGCGCCCAGCCCCGCGGCGGCGGGCGGCACGGGCGCGGGTTCGGGCCTCCCGGCAAAGGCCATGCCGGGCCCGTCCACAAAATCCGGACCGTCCGGACCACCTGCGAGGCCGGTGGCGGCGTCGGCTGCCGGCGTGCGCCGGCCCAGGCTGAAGTTCTTGAAACCCATGGCACCCTCTTCCGTTTTATCGTTGTCATCCCGGCGGCTCGTGCCGGGTGCTGCAGGCTATGGCCTGCGCGCCGTCATTGTCCGTGCCGGGTGTGAGCGGCCGCGCGCGTCAGGCGGCGGCCCGACCCGCCTGCAGAAAGGCGGGGGCGTCCAGCAGCGCGCGCACGTCCAGCACCTGCCAGTCGCGCCCATCCCGGTCGGCATAGCGCTGCCCTTCCCAGGCCGGCGCCGGCTCGGTACCGGCGGCAGCGGCGTCGCCGTGCGGCAAACCCAGGTCGGCGGCATGGCGCAGCCCGGCCACGCGCGTGGCCAGGATCGCGCAGGCGCGCTCGGCGTCGCGCGACAGCACCACGATCTTGCTGCCCGGCTGCAGCGGCGTTGGCGCGCCGCCGCAGAACAGGCTGAAGTCGATCACCCCCAGCAGGCTGCCGCGCGCGTTGACCAGGCCGCTGTACCACGGCTGCGTCAGCGGCACCGGGCTGGGCTGGCGCATATCCAGCACCTCGCCGGCATCGGCCAGCGGCAGCAGCCAGTGGCGCGCGCCCACCTGCAGCGCCAGGTAGCTGTCGGCGGCCGGCAGGCTGCGCGCCTCGCGCAGGCGCCGGGCCAGCATGGCCTGGTAGTCCTGCAGGCGGGTGTGGCGGGCGCGGAGGTCTTGGCGTGGCGCGTTCATGGCGGTCCCCGGAACAGGTGGCAGTGGCTTGCCGTGCGGCCGGCGCGGGCGGCTCAGTGCGCCAGCGCGGCGATCTTGCCCAGCAACTCTTCGCCGTCGACGGGCTTGACGATGTAGTCCGAGGCGCCCTGGCGCATGCCCCAGATGCGGTCGGTGTCCAGGCCCTTGCTGGTGCACATGATCACGGGGATGTCCTTGAAGCGGTCGTCGCGCTTGATCGCGCGGGTGGCCTGGTAGCCGTTCTGGCCGGGCATCACCACGTCCATCAGGATCAGGTCGAAGGCTTCGGCCTGCAGGCGGGCGAAGGCCTGCTCGCTGTTGCTGGCGACCGCGACCTTGAAGCCGCGCTTGCCGAGCAGGTCGGACATGAACAGGGCTTCGGTCGGGGAGTCGTCGACGATCAGGATCTTGTGAATGGCGGTCATGAGGTTTTCCTTCGATTCGTACACGGCGCGCCTGCCGTTCAGGCCGGCAACGCCTCGCCCGCGGGCTGGCATGGCAGGCAGGCCTGCACGGCCTGCAGCAGCGCGTCGCGGGTAAATGGCTTGGCAAGGTGGCCATGCGCGCCGACCAGGCGGCCGCGCGAGCGGTCGAACACGCCGTCGCGCGAGGACAGCATGATCACGGGGATGGCGTGGAAACGCGGACTCTTCTTGATCAGCGAACAGGTCTGGTAGCCGTCCAGCCGGGGCATCAGGATGTCGCAAAAGACCAGGTCGGGGTGCAGCTCGCCCACCTTGGCCAGCGCCTCGAAGCCGTCCTCGGCCAGCATCACCTGGTAGCCAGCCTGCGCCAGGAAGATTTCCGCGGTACGGCGGATGGTGCTGGAATCGTCGATGACCAGCACCTTGCGGCGCGGCTGCGAAGCGATCGCGGACTTGAAGTCCTGCTTGATGTCCGGCGCGGCACCCGGAACAGGAACGCCAGGCGCCACACCGTGGGCGCCGGCGGTATTGACCCGCTGGTTTTCTTCTAAATGAGCGACCCGCATGTTGTTCCCGCGACCAGCGGCTCCTGGCGGAGCGCCGGCAAGCACCAGAGAACACCCGTGCGGAGCAGCGCGACCCATGCGCGCCCCGACGGACCCCCGAAATCTTTTTATTTCCCTTCCAAGGCCGGACTGAGCCCGGCAGTGGCGATGCGTGATCCCCGCATCTGCCCGCCGTCCTCCCCGCCGCGCGGGCGGAGGGACAGCCAGTCATTTTTGCAACAGAGTGTGACAAGACGCCGGGGGGCCGTCAATCCGGTGCGGCCAGCCCCCGGCAGCGTTCTGTCGCATCGGCGCGACGGGCGCGCCCGCTGTATTGTTGTTCTTCTAAATAGTGGCCGCTCAGATCGCGACCATCTCGAAATCTTCCTTGCGCGCGCCGCATTCCGGGCAGGTCCAGTTGATCGGCACGTCTTCCCAGCGGGTGCCGGGGGCGATGCCGTCTTCCGGCGCGCCTGCGGCTTCGTCGTAGATCCAGCCGCAGATCAGGCACATCCAAGTCTTGTATTCCATAACAGGCTCTGGCCACTCTCCATTAAAATCCAGCGCAGATGGTACCGAAACCGTGCCGCCGGCGCCAGCCGCGCGAGGGCCGGAATCGGGCCAGTTCCGCCGTGTTCGCACCCGTTAGCGCCTTGTTAGCGCACGATTGGCGGGCAATTGCAGTGAACTTCCGCTGTTTTTGCCGCATGTCAACGCCAGGCCCGGAGGCTCGGCGAGCACGATCCCTGCAGTCCTGTCTTCACCTCAACGCCATGTCCCGTAATCAGCAGCTTTTCGACCGCGCCCAGCAGACCATTCCCGGGGGTGTCAATTCGCCCGTGCGCGCCTTCCGTTCGGTAGGCGGCACGCCGCGCTTCATCACGCGCGCCGAGGGCGCGTATATGTGGGACGCGGACGGCCAGCGCTATATCGACTACATCGGCTCGTGGGGCCCGATGATCGTCGGCCATGCCCATCCGGAGGTGGTGCGCGCGGTCCAGGAAACCGCCGCGCACAGCTTCTCGTTCGGCGCCCCGACCGAGGCCGAGATCACCATGGCCGAGGAAATCTGCAAGCTGGTGCCGTCGATCGAGCAGGTGCGCCTGGTCTCCTCCGGCACCGAAGCCACCATGAGCGCGTTGCGCCTGGCGCGCGGCTTTACCGGCCGCGACCTGATCATCAAGTTCGAAGGCTGCTACCACGGCCACGCCGACAGCCTGCTGGTCAAGGCCGGTTCCGGCCTGCTGACCTTTGCCGACACCACCCGCAACGCGCCGTCGTCGGCCGGCGTGCCGGCCGACGTGACGCGCCACACCATGGTGCTGGAGTACAACAACGTCGAGCAGCTGGAACAGGCCTTCGCCAAGCATGCCGGCGAGATCGCCGCGGTGATCGTCGAGCCGGTGGCCGGCAACATGAACCTGGTGCGCGCCAGCGATGCCTTCCTGCAGGCGATGCGCGAACTGTGCAGCCGCGATGGCGCGGTGCTGATCTTCGACGAAGTCATGACCGGCTTCCGCGTGGCGCTCGGCGGCGCGCAGGCGCACTACGGCATCCGTCCCGACATGACCTGCCTGGGCAAGGTCATCGGCGGCGGCATGCCGGCGGCGGCGTTCGGCGGGCGGCGCGACATCATGGCCAGCCTGGCGCCGCTGGGCGGCGTGTACCAGGCCGGCACGCTGTCGGGCAACCCGCTGGCGGTCGCGGCAGGCCTGGCCACGCTCAGGCTGATCCAGGCGCCCGGCTTCTATGACCGCCTGGCCACGCAAACGCGCAAGCTGGCCGATGGCCTGGCCGAAGCCGCCCGGGCGGCCGGCGTGCCGTTCGCCGCCGATGCCGTCGGCGGCATGTTCGGGCTCTATTTCCGGGACGGCGTGCCCGGCAGCTTCGCCGAAGTCACCCAGAGCGACACCGCCCGCTTCAACCGCTTCTTCCACGCCATGCTGGACCACGGCGTCTACCTGGCGCCCTCGGCATTCGAAGCCGGCTTTGTCTCGGCACAGCACGACGACGCCATCCTGGGCGCCACCTTCGAGGCCGCGCGCAAGGCCTTCGCGGCAGCCTGAGCGCACGCGTGCCGCCCGGCGCCAGGTTGCGCCGGCGGCCCACGCGTGACGACAAAGGCGGTGCGCTACACTTGGAGTTCGTCCAATCGCCGGAGCCTCCGATGCGCGCATCCTCGTCCCCTTCGCTGTCCACCCGCTCGCCGCTGTCCGTGCTGCGCTGGCTGGTGCTGGCGGTCATGGCCAGCCTGCTGTCGGCCTGCGGCTACAACGACTTCCAGGCCAAGGACGAGGCGGTCAAGGCGGCCTGGGGCGAAGTCATCAACCAGTACCAGCGCCGCGCCGACCTGATCCCCAACCTGGTCAACACCGTCAAGGGCTACGCCTCGCACGAGCGCGAGACGCTGGAAGCGGTGACCAAGGCGCGCGCCGCCGCCACCAGCATCCAGGTCTCGCCCGAGACCCTGAACGACCCGGAAGCCTTCAAGCGCTTCCAGCAGGCGCAGGGCGAACTGTCCGGCGCGCTCTCGCGCCTGCTGGCGGTGTCCGAGAACTACCCGCAGCTCAAGGCCGATGCCTCGTTCCGCGACCTGCAATCGCAGCTCGAGGGCACCGAGAACCGCATCACCGTGGCACGCCAGCGCTATATCGCCGCGGTGCAGCAGTACAACGTGCTGGCGCGCAGCTTCCCGACCAACCTGACGGCGATGATCTTCAAGTACCCGGTCAAGCCTTCGTTCACCGTGGAAAACGAGAAGGCCATCTCGACGCCGCCCGCGGTCAAGTTCTGACGGGATGGCAGCGATGCGCCACCCCCGGCGTTGGTTCCACCTGCACGGCTGGCTCGCCGCGGCCCTGCTGTGGCTGGCGGCCCTGCTGGGCGGTCCGGCACTGGCGGCCGACGGCTTCGTCGCGGTGCCGCCGCTGACCCAGCGCGTCACCGACCTGACCGGCACGCTGACGCCGCAGCAGCGCGGCGCGCTGGAAAACGTGCTGGCCGAATACGAGCAGCAGCGCGGCAGCCAGATCTTCGTGCTGATGGTGCCCACCACCGATCCGGAGCCGATCGACGCCTACAGCATCCGCGTGGCCGATGCCTGGCGCGCCGGGCGCCAGGGCATCGACGACGGCGTGATCGTGCTGATCGCCAAGGACAACCCGCCCGGCCTGCGCAAGATGCGGCTGGAGGTGGGCCGGGGCGTGCAGGGCTCGCTGACCGATGCCATGTCCAAGCGCATCCTGCAGGACGTGATGGCGCCCCACTTCCGCCAGAACGACTTCTACGGCGGGCTGGCCGCCGGCATCTCGGCAATCCAGGCCACCATCGACAAGGAAGGCCTGACCGCGCCGCAGCGCAAGGCGCAGCAGGCCGCGGCACTGGACCAGTGGCTGCCGGCGCTGCTGCCGCTGGCGATCATCGTGTTCTTTTTCCTGAGCGCCATCCTGCGCCGGCGCGGGCCGCAGATCGTCACCACCCGGCGCGGCCGCGACGTGATCGCCGGCGGCCTCGGCGGCCTGGGCGGCTACACCATCGGACACGACTGGGGCCGGCGCAGCGGCGGCTGGGGCGGCGGTTTCGGCGGGGGCGGTGACAGCGGCGGGGGCTTTGGTGGCTTTGGCGGCGGCGGCGGTGGCGGCTTCGACGGCGGCGGCGCGTCCGGCAACTGGTGACAGCACGAGGAACGACAACCATGCCGCATCTCAAACGCGCCCTCCACCATATCGCCACCACCGCCGGCACCGCGCGCAGGCACTTCCCGCCGGAGGCGCAGCAGCAGCTGCACCACGCCGTGCACGCCGGCGAATCCAGCCACCGCGGCGAGATCCGCGTGGTGATCGAGGCCAGCCTGCCGGTCGGCGACGCCTGGGCCGGGGTCACGCCGCGCGAGCGCGCGCGCTTCCTGTTCGGCGCGCTCGAGGTCTGGAACACCGCGGACAAGACCGGCGTACTGCTCTACATCAACCTGGCCGACCACGCCGTCGAACTGCTGGCCGACCGCGGCATCGACGCCAGCGTGGGGCCCGCCACCTGGCGCGAACTGTGCGATGAACTGGCGCAGGGCCTCAGGCAGGACCTGTCGGTGCGGCCGGTGCTGGTCACAGTGGCGCGCATCCATGGCCTGCTGGCCACGCACTTCCCGTCGGACGGCGGGCATAACCCGAACGAGCTGGACGATCGGCCGGTGTTTCTGTAGGCCTGCGCCGCTGCGCCCTCCATTCGCAACGGCGGTCGATGTGGCATCCGGACATTAGTCGGCATGCTTAAAGTGCCTGCGCGTTCCATTGGAGAAACATACTTCTACCCGATATGGCGTCTGTCGCGCGCGGGCTACCCTTGGTGGACAGCTGCACCAAAGCCAGCGAAGCGGAGCGCCAAGCTTCCGCGTACAAGGGGAAGCCATGCAGGAATACCAGGCATACAAGGATCAGTGCGGCCCTGGCCTCGCGACCAGAATAAATCTTCGGGAATTGCTGGTCGAGGCCGGTCTCAGAAGCACCACCGCCATACTGCTCGCGGGGTTCGCATACGTGGCGATCCGGCAATGGCTTGCCGACCCGACGCGAATCACGCTGCTGCTGCTGGTGTTCGCAAATTGCCTGACCCTCGGGCTTTCCCTGTTTGTCAGGGTTCCCAAGAAACGGGACTGGCAGCCAGTCACCATCCTTTGCTCGCTGGGCGCTTCCTACTACTTCCTTGCCATTCAACTGGCGCCGGGGGATCGCCTGGTACCGGAAATAGTTGGCGCCGGCCTGCAAGCCGCCGGGCTCGCCTGGCAGATCTATGCAAAGTTCACGCTTCGGTTTTCGTTCGGGATACTGCCTGCCAATCGCGGCATCGTATCGCACGGGGCTTACCGGATTGTGCGGCATCCGATCTACCTGGGATACGCCATTGCCGACATCGGCTTCCTGCTCACGAATTTCGGCATGCAAAACCTGCTGGTCTATGCCGGACTGTACGCCCTGCAGTATGTCCGGATCACCCGGGAAGAAGAGCTGCTCTCTAACGATTCCGAATACCTTCGCTATCGCGAAAAAGTACGGTACCGCGTATTGCCGGGCATTTACTGAGGATTCGCCCGGCCACTGGGGCGCGATTCCCGGCCCGATGCAAAAGGGCCGGCGATCGCCCCAGTCGTCGTCAGCGGGGTTGGCGCGCCCCCATCAGATACCACACGGCCGCAAGCACCTGCAATCCCACCAGCCCGCCCCATGCCGTCAGGTGCGCTGCCTTCGGGTAATGTCCGGCGGTCGCTGCCCACAAGTCCAGCACAAGTCCCACACCCACCTGGCAAGCAAAGGTCGACAGGAACACGGTCAGCGTCATGGCCGTCGTTGCCCGACCGATCAGTGCATCCGGGAAGCTGCGCGCCAGCACTGCGTAGGTCAAGATGCCACTGGAGCCGAACACGCCATACGCTGCCCACATCAGCACCGGTGGCAGCGGCACTTGCGCCATCAGCAGCAGTTGGATCACGATAAAGCCGGTCATGCCGGTGCCGGCAAAGGCATAGAGGCTCACGCCCAGGCGTTCCAGGTGCCGCGCGGCCCAGCCCGAGCCAACGCAGCCCGCCATCATCGCAAAGCCAATCACCGATACCAGCCGCGCGCTGTTGCCCGCATCGTAGCCGGACACGTCGCGCAGGAAGGCGCCCACCCATAGCGTCTGCACCGCCAGGAATACCCCCTGGTTGAGCAGCGTCAGCGGCACCACGCGCCAGAAGCGCTCGCTGCCCAGGATCTGGCGCGTGCCGCGCAGCTGCTCGCGCAGGCTTTCCTTGCCGACCCGGGGCTTGTCGGGCGCGCTGAACCACAGCAGCGCCGCCATCGCCAGCGACACGCAGGCGAGGCCGATGCTGACCGTGCGCCAGTCGGTATACGACAGCAGCCAGGTCAGTGGCGTGCCGACGAGCACCGCACCAAGGCCGCCGATGGCCATCACCACGCCGTTGAGCAGGGGCATGCGCGACAGCGGGAACCACATTGACAACGCCTGGATCGCAGCACCCAGGCACACCGACACGCCAACGCCGATCAGCAGCCGGCCTGCGGCCAGTCCCGCCATGCCGGGCGCGAACGCGAACACCAGCGAGCCGGCCACCGCCACCAGCAGCATCGCCGCTTCGGTGCGGCGCGGGCCGTAGCGGTCCAGCAGGATGCCCGCCGGTAGCTGGGCACACGCAAAGCCAAGGAAATAGAAGCTGGTGAGCAGGCCCAGGTCACCGGCATTGAGGCCGAGTTCACGCGTCAGATGGGGGGCAAAGCCCAGGTTGACGCCGCGGAACAGATAGGAAATCAGAAAGCCCAGCGAAAACACGGCCAGCACGCGCCAGCGGGCGGGCGCACTGGCTTCGGGTCGCGCTTGCGGGGATGTGGAAGACAAGGTGGAAGTCGTAGTCGTCATATGGCCTGCATTGTCTTCCCTCTGACATGGCAAAGCCAACGAAAGATACCCACCGCAATTGTGAATAGAATTTGACGTCCATGGCGAAGCGTTTCTCGGCCGGGGCCAGCCGCTCACAATTGCGCTGGATAGTCGGACCCAGTCCGCTCGAGAGCTGGCTCACCGACACTCAATCAAGCCTGAGCGGATGACGCCATTCGGTACCCATATTGTCGTCAGTGATCGGCGTTAGCCCGGCCGTCCTGGCCAGAATGCGCGGGCAAGCTTCCATGGCATCGGCGCTTCCTGATCCGCCGCCCTGCTCAATGGATCGCCACACGGCATTCAAGCTGTCGGTCAGCACGCGGCCCTGCTGGCGACCCGGGTCCAGGATAGGCCGGCCATCGATGCGATAGGCTGCCAGCGTGCGTCGCCAGTGCTCGAAGTCCCAGGCCAGCGGCGCGCGCGACACCACCATATGATTGCTGAAGCGCGCGCCATAGGGAAACGCCAGGCATGCAGTTCGCTGGACCCGTTCCGAGTCAGTGGTGTTGTAGTACAGAATGCCGCTCGGCTTCAGATGGTGATCGGCCAGTTGCAGAAACTCCGCTGACAGCAGATTGGTGGCATTGGCCCGAAAATGCCAGGTGGTATTGGAAACGATGGCGTCGAAGCGACGCTCCGGATGCAGGCGAAGCCAGCGGCGGCCGTCGTCGACGACGATGGTCACCTTGGGATTGCGGAGAACCGAGGCTACTTCCGGATTGCGGGCAAGCAGTTCCACATAGCCCGGATTGATCTCGACAATGGTAAGCGAGCGGACCTCCGGGTTGTTGGCGATCACCTGCGCCCACGATCCCGAGGAAAGGCCGATCATCAGCACGTCGCGTGGGTGACGATGGAACAGGTTCAGCGCGTAGGGCCGCAGGATTCCGTTGGTGTCATGCACCAGGTCCACGTTGAAGCGGCCGTCGTACATGCCCCCACCGTACACAGTACCCTCCTGATCTACCGTGATGATGCCGCTGCGATTTTCAATCACTTGCACAAAGGGTCCCTTGGCATCGGGCGCGCCTTTCCACAACAGTGTTTCCAGCACAGTCCCGCCAAGCGGGGGCAGTGCCGCCATGGCCAACACGCCCGTTGCGCAGGCGGCTCCCCCGTGCCAACGTTTCAGGCGCGGTGGCAAGGGCAAGCAAGCGCCCAGCAACAGGGAACATGCCACCCCGGCGCCGACCAGCACCACGGCAATGCTGACCAGGCCCATATGCTCCATCAGCACGAAGCCGGTGACGACGCTGCCCGCGGCGGACCCGATGATATTGGCAAGATAAAGCAGCGCGGTGCGCATGCCGGCGTGAGCGTCGGCCGCGACGCCCCAATGGGCCAGGCACGGGAGCAGCGAGCCCCAACTGCGTGCCACCAGGTACACCATCAGGAGCAAGGCACCGAGCAGCACACCATTAGGCAGTTGTAAATGTGCCAGCACGGGCAAGAACAGCAGGCCCGCCAGGTTGGCTTTGAGCAGCGCACCCGCCAGGCGCCGCATGCCGTGCGCTATCGCGCCATCACACCATTCTCCCGCCTGGCGCGAACCCGAGGCGATGCCTACCAGGAACGCGCCCAGGATTGCGGCGAAAGCGAAGGCGCTGCCGCCCGACGCATAGGAGACCGTGCGGAAGAAGAAGATCTCATACGACAGCGAAATGGCTCCGCCGATACAGGCCAGCATCAAGACGACAGGGAATTTCAACGCAGGCGCGGTCGTTGGTGTAGCCACGGGCCGCGCCCGGCTGATATGCAGGCCCTTGCCTTCGCGCCAGTACGTGAGCAGTGCTCCGAAAGCGACCGCAATATTCAACCCGACCGCCACATATACCGCGCCTTGCATGCCAAGGAAGGGAAACAGCACCACCGCGCAGGCAAGGCAGGCGGCCCCCGCGCCCAAGGTATTGACGTAGTAAAGCAGCCCCACCGAATTGCCGACGTTGCCGGAACGCGGCGCCAAATGGCCGACCAGCACCGGCAGGGTGGCGCCCATCAGCAGGGTCGGCACCAGCACCAATGCCAGCGTCATGGCTGCTGTCACAGCCAAGGGCAAGCCAAGCGCCAGCGACCCGACCCGATCGAAAATGCCGAGTGACACCAGGCCGAAAGCGCCGGTAAGGAGTTCGATGGCAGCGAGCAGGGGAAGCAGCGCCAGGCCGCGCCGCCTCGATAGCAGTCCACCCGCAAGGCTGCCAAGGCCGAGCCCGAGCATGAAAGCGGTGACGACTATCGTCACCGACTCGATATTCACGCCAAGAATGCGGAACAGCGCGCGCTGCCAAACCAACTGGTAGATTAACGCGGGGAAGCCAGAGAAAAAGAAGAGCACGCAGAGGATTCGCCGCCAGCGCACTTCCTGGCCTTGCGTTGCCGCACTGGGCCGGCCAAATGCTTCCCCGGTTCCCGCCGGGACGGCGGCATCGATGGGATTGCCTGGTTCCATGACCATTCCCCGAAGGTTATTGTTATCGTTTTCTGCTGGGCTGCTCTCTTCCGCGCCCGCCGTTCCCTCAAGCCAGCTGTGCCGGCGCCGCTTGACCGACCATCGCCGGCGTGCGCCGCCCGGCAAATGCATGCAGCATGCCTGCTGTCAACGCCCATAGCCCGACCCCCGCGACCACATCCACAAGGTAGTGGCCTCCCTCTGTGGGCGTGGAAAGAATCATCAGACCGTTCAATACGCAAGCAAGGACGAAACCGATCTTCGACCAGCGCATCGCCTGGATGAAGATCAGGGCCAGCGCGGTGTGATAGGACGGCAGCGAAACCAGTCCCTGCATTTGGCCCAAATCGAACACTTGCATGGTGCCGTCGCGAAGTTGGGCGAAGTGCGCGACCGTGGCGACCTCGTCTGCACTGGCCAGACCGTAGCTGACATAGGCGCCGGCCGCGGGCCAAGGCGCGGCAATCAGCAACAGCAGCACGCAAGACAACATCAGGTTCGCAAGGAACTCGCGCAGATAGGCAGCCTGCCCGAGCAAACCAGTCAGTATTGGAACGAGTACCAGCTGGGCGAGTCCGCTGAGGTAGGCAAGCTTCAGAACGTAATCAAGGCCCGGATGGGCACGCACCCAGGCGTATGTCCGCGGCCAATCGAAGCCCAGCATCTGATCGAGCGCCGCCAGCCGGCCGTCCACCAACGGGGGCGCCAGTGTCACCAGCAAATATGACATGACACCCATGACGTTGGTGAAAGCGACCAGCAGCGCGCCGCTATGCGCCACCAGCGCCAGACGCCGATAGTGCAACCCACGCAAGGTAGCGTTAATACGGGGATGGGAGGCGATCAGGCTCAGCGCCATGGCAATCGCAGCCAGCATAGCCACGCCAAGGCAACTACCGCTCAGGCTGGCGCTAGTCACGGAACGCCCGCTCACGGCGAGCCAGGCTCCGTCGAGTACCAGCACAAGCAAGACCACACCCCATCTAAGCGCATCCCCACGGGTAAAGACCCGAGTCCCCGTTGTCATTTTTGTCGCCCCCCGGCATGACCTGACGGCAATTCGCGATGCGTCGTCGCCAGGCAAAGCTGATAGGGGCAAGATACTGTGCGGCGCGCATGACCGGCATCGTCCTTTAGGCGAATCAACCTTAAGAGCTAGGGGACCACGCGCCGCAAGCCGGATGCCACGCGGCCGGCTCCACACGCCGGCAGCCGATTCGCAGTGGTCCAATATCCCGCAGTCCCTTGCCGTGATTCCCTCCAGGGACAACCGGAAATTCCGCGCCAATTGTGAGTAGAATTTGACCACCATGGCCAAGGCCCCCGCCAGAGCTTCCACCCGCCCCGTCCACCTGCCGCCGCTGCAAGCGCTGCGTGCACTGGAGGCCGCCGCGCGCCACCGCAGCTTCTCGCGCGCGGCCGAGGAGCTGGCCCTGACCCACAGCGCCATCAGCCATCACGTCCGCGCGCTCGAAACCAGCCTGGGCACCAAGCTGTTCCAGCGCAGCGGCAGCCAGATGGCGCCCACCAGCGTGGGCGCGCGGCTGGCCGAACAGGTGCGCGGCGCGCTCGACGACATCGAAAGCGCGCTGCGCGAGGCCGGCAACCGCGCCGGGCCGCCGGTGATCCGGCTGCAGGTCAGCGTGATGGCCGACCTGGCCAATGCCTGGCTGATCCGCCGGCTGCCCAGCCTGCATGCCCAGGTGCCTGCGCTGGACCTGCACCTGCGGCTGCATGCGGAGATCACGCCCCCGGACCCGTACAGCGTTGATGTCGGCATCTGGCACCAGCGCATCGACCTGCCTGGCTTCGAGTGCCACAACCTGATCGAAGACCACGTGATCGCGGTGGCCAGCCCCGCGCTGCTGGCGCGTTACCCCGGCTTTACGCTGGCCGACGTGCCGCGCCTGCCGATGCTGCGCTTTGCCCTGCGGCCCTGGCGCGACTGGCTCGAGGCCGCCGGCCTGCCTGGCGACGAACCCGAGCGCGGTCCGATCTTCCAGGACGCCGGCCTGATGCTGCAGTCGGCCGTGGCCGGGCTGGGCGTGGCGACGGCGCGCGCGCAACTGGCGCACGACTACCTGGCCAGCGGCGAGCTGGTGCAGATCGGCCCCACGCGGATTCCGTCGAGCCTGCACTACTGGGTGACCTGGCGCGAAGGCAACCCGCGCGAGAAGGCCATCCAGCAGTTTCATGCCTGGCTGCAGGAACAGGTGCGTCTGGAAGGCGAAGGCGCGCAGGCGACCGCGGTTGCCACCGGCAATGCCGGGCAGTTTCATCCGTGAAATTGTTTGGCGCCGCGATGTTGGCAATACGAATCATTTTCGTCTGGGCCCGCTAAATCAAAGGCTTGGCGCCTGCCAGGCCCCACCCGCCTCATACGCGCCAGGACCGAGCCGCATCGTCGGCACGGGCTCCGAGTTTCACGGATGCAACCATTTGGCTCCACGTGCCAGCCTGCGTGGAAATCTTGCCCTGCCCATCCAAACAGATGAGAAGCGGCTGAGTCGGCCGGCCGCGATTCGTCCGAAGGCCTGTCAACGCGTCGGTTTTCTCCATCCGTGCGCGCTGCCGGCGAGTGCGCGACACCAAAAGGCTGAGGTCGGCGCGGCCGCCCCATGTCGGCGGAAGATGTATGCCCTTCAAATCCTTGTAACGGAAATGAAACTGTTTTGCGGGGAGGTAAGGTGCAGTATCGGAGCCCTCCGCCGCGCGTGTTTCAAATTTTGCACTCCCTCGTTTAGGTGGGCTATGCGAGCAAAAAATGCCTCATTCTGCACCCCACCCCATGATTTCGTGCCCGATACGTTGCTTTGCCGCGAATGGATTTTTTGCGTTGCAGCATGAAATGGCCGCGCGGCGTAACAAGAGCGGAACGTTTTTGATCGCACCGTGCCGGCGATGCCTTCGGCAAATTAGCGCATTACCTTTCTTTTCAATGACTTAGCTAGCTCTGGCACATTCGTCGCAGATATGTCGCCGCGAACAGAAGCCCGGAACAAAGGGGAAGTCTGAAACGAAAGCGGCAAACACACTGGCACGCGTTCGCCGAGGATCAGTTTCAGGACGACCCCGCAACCCAGGGCGGGAATTGGACTGGCGCTGTAAGCGGGGGCCACGCGGCAGGAACTGGTCCGCATCGACACCCGCCATGACATGGGGTCGACAAGATAAAGCGGAGGTCATTCAGGCGCACGGGCCGCAAGCGCAAGCAAGGGGTCCGTGCCACCTGAATCCCGCGGCAAGCCGGCATGCCGGTGCGCCCGGACAAGAACGGGGTGGAACAACAGAAATTGGGGAGCGCGCCGCGCCGCATCGCCACGATGCGCCGGCGCAAGCCTTAGAGCCAACGGAGCGAGCGGCCGGCCTTGCCGGCCGCCAGTTCCGCAAATAACAAGAATCCGGGGAAATCTCATGAGCGCGTACGCCAACCGCCCGCTGCTGTACCTGTCGCAACACCATGACGCCACGCTGTGCCGGCTGTTTGCCCAGCGCGGCTGGAAAATCAGCTTTGCGTCGAACCTGCAGGACCTGCAGGCCCTGTCTCCGACCAGCCAGCCCCTTGCCGCGCTGCTGGACCTGCAAGGCGGTTTCGGCGATGCCGAACTGGAAACCTTCGAGCCCTGGCTGGCGCAGCGGCATATCGGCTGGATCGGCATCGTCGCCGGCCAGCACACGTTGAGCGAAACCGCGCGCCGGTTGCTCGGCCTGTATTTCGTCGACTACCACACCGCGCCGCTCGAGCACCCGCGCCTGGCCGAGGCCCTGGGCCATGCGCTCGGCATGGCCCGGCTGCGGCCCGGCGCGCAGCATGAGACCCCGCGCACGGCCCGCCCCGACGGCATGATCGGCAGCTGCCCGGCCATGCAGTCACTGTTCCGCGGCATCGAGAAGGTCTCGCGCTGGGACACGCCGGTGCTGATCTCGGGCGAGTCCGGCACCGGCAAGGAACTTGCCGCGCAGGCCATCCACCGCGCCTCGGCGCGGGCCTCGCGCCCCTTCATCGCGGTCAACTGCGCGGCGATCCCGCCCACGCTGCTGATGTCCGAACTGTTCGGCTACGAGCGCGGCGCCTTCACCGGCGCCACCAAGCGCAAGCCGGGCCGCATCGAGATGGCCCAGGGCGGCACGCTGTTCCTCGATGAAATCGGCGACATGCCGATCGAAAGCCAGACCAGCCTGTTGCGCTTCCTCGAGACCGGGCGCATCGAGCGGCTGGGTGGCACCGAGTCGGTCGAGGTGGACGTGCGCATCATCTCCGCCACCCACGTCGACCTCGAGGCCGCGATCGCCGCCGAGCGCTTCCGCGGCGACCTGTACCACCGGCTGTGCGTGCTGCGCGTGCGCCAGCCCCCGCTGCGCGAGCGCGGCAGCGACATCCTGCTGATCGCCGAACACGTGCTCGACACCGTGCGCAAGCAGTCGCCGGCGCGCATCCGCGGCTTCTCGCCGCTGGCGCTGCGCGCAATCCAGCTGCACACCTGGCCCGGCAACGTGCGCGAGCTGATCAACCGGATCCGCCACGCCGCGGCCATGTGCGAAGACGGCGTGATCCAGCCCGCAGACCTGGAACTGGCCGCGCCCGCCGACGATCGCCCGCAAACGCTGGCCGCGATCCGGGAGGCCGCCGAGCAGAACGCCATTGTCGAAGCGCTGCAGCGGCACCATGAGCGGCTGATCGACGTGGCCGCCGAGCTCGGGATCTCGCGGGTGACGCTGTTCCGGCTGATGCGCGACTACAAGCTGCAGGTGAAGAAGGGAGACCTGGGGTTGATCTGCGTGCAGGGCTAGCACCTCAACGCTCCCATTGAAGGATCGGATCCATGTCCCCTGACGCGTACCTTGAAATGGCCGACACCGAAGCCAGCCATTGGTGGTTCCGTGGCCGGCGCGAGATCGTCGCCACCATCCTCTGCGGCCTGGCCTTGCCGCGCCGGGCGTCGATCCTGGAGATCGGCGCGGGCACCGGCGGCAACCTGGCGATGCTGTCGCAGTTCGGCCAGGTCAGCGCGGTAGAAATGGACGGCACCGCGCTGCGCCTTGCGCGCGAGAAAGCTGGCGACGCCTGTGACCTGCGCCACGGCAGGTGCCCCGACCAGATGCCGTTCGCCGGGCACAGCTTCGACCTGGTCTGCCTGCTCGACTGCCTCGAGCACATCGCCGACGATGCCGGCTCGCTCGACTGCGCGGCCAGGCTGCTGAAGGCGGGCGGCGCGGTCTTGGTCACCGTGCCCGCCTACCAGTGGCTATGGAGCGCGCACGACGTCTTCCTGCATCACCAGCGCCGCTACAGCAAGCGTTCGCTGCACGCGCTGGCCAGCCGCTGTGGCCTGCACGTGGAGCGGATGTCGTATTTCAACACGATGCTGTTCCCGCTGGCCGTCGCCGCGCGCATGGGCGACCGCCTGCGTGGCAGCCGCCACGCGACCGGCGCCGGCGTCCCGGCCGCGCCGGTCAACCACGTGCTGCACCGCGTGTTCCGCGCGGAGCGCCACTGGCTTGCGCGCGGCTCGCTGCCGTTCGGCATTTCGCTGATGGCCGTGCTGCGCGCATCGTGAACGCCAGCGGCACCGCGCCCGGGCTGCGCCAATTCACGCGTTTTCTATTCTCCGGCGCCACCTCGACCGGCGTGCATGTCGCCATCACGGCCACGCTGATCAACGCGCTCGATGCCTCGCCGGTGGCGGCCAACTGCGTAGCCTTCGTATGCGCGACAGCGTGCTCGTACCTGCTCAATACCCTGTGGAGCTTTTCCTCGCGCTTGCGCCACCGTACCCTGCGACGCTTTGCCAGCGTCTCGCTGCTGGGCCTGGCGCTGACCGTCGGTATCTCGTGGACCGCGCAACGGCTCGGCGCCAGCTATTGGGCCGGGCTGGCGGGTGTGGTGCTGACCGTGCCGGTGTTCACCTACCTGCTGCACCGGGCCTGGACTTACCGCGATTGATTCGCGGCAGGGCCCGGCGGCATTGAGCTTCAGCGGCCGTTGCTGACTTGCCCGCGATCGATGCGGATCACGCGCCGTCCCGACGCCATGTTCCGGCTTTGCCCCGTCTCCTGGTAGCGGCGCCGCACCAGGTAGATCGGCCGGCCCTTGGCCTCGTCGTAGATGCGGCCGACATACTCGCCCACCACGCCGAGGCCGATCAGCTGGATGCCGCCGAGAAACAGCAGCACCGACAGCAGCGACGCATAGCCCGGCACATCGATGCCCAGCACCAGCGTGCGCGCCACGATAAAGGCGCCGTAGCCGAACGCCCCCAGCGCGATCGCCACGCCGATGTAGGTCCAGCTGCGCAGCGGCATGGTGCTGAAGCTGGTGATGCCCTCGAGCGCGAAGTTCCACAGGCGCCAGCCCGAGAACTTGGAATGCCCGGCGCTGCGCGCCTCGCGCTCGTACGGCACGATCACGGTGCGGTAGCCAACCCAGGCGAACAGGCCCTTCATGAAGCGGCGCCGCTCCGGCATCTGCTTGAGGGCATTGACCACCACGCGGTCCATCAGGCGAAAGTCGCCCACATTGACCGGCAACTTCTGGTCGGACAGCTTGTTATGGACGCGGTAGTAGGCACCTGCCGTGACGCGCTTCAGCCAGGAATCACACGCTCGGCTGCTGCGCTGCGCCAGCACCACCTCTGCCCCCTCGCGCCAGCGCCTGACCAGTTCGGGGATCAGTGAGGGCGGATCCTGCAGATCGGCATCGATCGGGATTACCGCATCGCCCAGTGCCTCGTCCAGGCCCGCAGTCAGGGCCGCTTCCTTGCCGAAGTTCCGCGTCAGATCAACGACCCGCACCCGAGGATCCCGGTGCGAGTACGCAATCAGCTGATCCAGCGTGTCGTCCGAGCTGCCGTCATTGACCAGCACAAGCTCGAAGCGGATCGCATCGATGGTTTCGAGCACCGGAATGACACAGTCGAAAAACCTGCCGATGCTGTCCGACTCGTTGTAGCAAGGCACCACCAAGGAAAGCAGCCTGACATCATATGGACCCGACATGATTCTTCTCCCCGAGACGCCGCATCTGGTGCGCGCCGTCATGCTTGCGCTATACAGCGCTTGTCTTCGGCCCGGCGAAACTATCGGATGGCCGCCGTAGCTCTGTGATCAGGCATCGAGCGATGCCTTGCCTGTCCGTTCCAGCCGGACGCGCCAGACGGCAAGCGCCAGCGCCAGCAACAACACGACCGGCATCACCGGTATCCCGACCCACTCTCCCGCCAGCAGCCCGTACAGAGGCAGCAGCCACAACAGGATCAGCAACTCACGCTCGCCAGGCAGCCAGCCGTAGCGATGGGCATGAAGGCCCAGCCACGCGATGGCGACACCCAGGAAAGCCAGGTCGTAGTCGTAAAGGTAGGGAGGAACCAACAGCATGGCAGTACATAGCAGCGCTGCACGCAGTGCAAAGCTGCAGGGACGTGACCATGCGTAGATCACCGCTGCCACTGCCGCACAGGCGGACGTCGCATGCACGACATAGGGCACGGTAACGCCTCCGAGCAGCAGCTTGACGGCCGCAAACACCGTGGGCATCCGCACCAGCATCGCCGAACCGTCCTCGACTGCCGCGCGCGCAACGCCTGTTGCTTTCAGGAATGCGAGAAATGGTTCGACCCCGAAGCACACCAGCGACAGGACGGCCAGCGCCGTCGCGCTCGCCATCCATCCGAGCAACGCACGCCACGCGCCGGCGCAGAACAAGGCAAGCGGGAACATGATCGCAAGGTGTGGCTTGACCGTAAGCAGCCCGAGCAACATCCCGGCCAACATCGGGCGTCGGTGCAGGAGCGTCAGGGCCAGGCCCGCGGTGCCGGCCAGCCAAAGCGAGTTCTGCCCGGTCGCAACGCCGATGGCGACTCCCGGAAATCCCAATGCGGCAATCCATGCCCCGCGCCACGGCAAGGTCCGGGACATCGCGAGCCCATACCAACCGAAGCCGCCCAACAGGAACACCAGGGCCGCGCACCAATAGGGCAACAGGCCAAGCGGCAGCAGAGGCAGCAGGAATGTAGGCGGATAAAACCATGGCAGCATGCCATCGCCGGACGCAAGGTCAGGCATGACTGAAATCTCTTTGGCGTGCAGCAGGTCATAGTTGTACGGCGCTGCTGCGCCCTGCTCGAGCGCCACGCTCGCCGCACTCCAGAAGACGACAAAATCTGCGCCCGGCTGGATAAGCCCCGGAACGGTCAAGACCCAGGCCCGGAACATCCAGATTCCAAGGAACGACACGTAGCAGATCAGCCCCGCGCACGTATACAGCCATAGACGGCCCGCATCGAGCCAGTGCCCGCCCGGCACGCCGATCGGTTGCTTGCTGTGCATTAGGTTCGGAAAAGCCATGTCGCTCGCTCCGCAGACTCACGTTGTCGGGCAGCCGCGGCTGCCCGTGCTGTCGATCGCAGCCTGTCGCGTGCCTGCCTACGTGCAAGCATGCGCACGCGCCATCGACTCATGGCCAGCTCCGTCGTCATCGGCCCTTGGGTTGCCATCCTCGACTTCGCAGGAGCGCCGCCAACAGCCGGCCTCCGCGGTTCAGTGTTGTCGCACAGCCGCGGGAACGCAAGCCAGCGGGGATGCCGGGACGCGCACCTTCCCGGGCTCGTCCAGCGCCGCCTCGCACAACGTTTCCATCCTGAATCATGGGGCCTGGTCGGGCGTGGAACGTCGATTTCACAAGGGGCGGCGAGGATCCTGCAGGCTCTTCTTAAAACAGCGCGGGGGCTACCGGGCAGCCGTGATGTTTCTATTCGGAAACGCTGGCCTCGGGCAGCGCGTCCTCATCCATCAGGCGGCCCACGGCAGCAACGCTCAGGCGAGTGGGCCAATCGGGTCGTCCAGGCGCCCGAGGCACTGCACGCGGCCCACCTCGCGGGCTCATGCTTTTGGCTGAGATCAGGGCGCCATGCCGGGCGGCGCCGAGCGGTGCGCGGGGATGTGCACTAGTGCATCGGTCGAGTCATCCGAATTAGCTTGCGCGGCGTGCGTTTCCGGCTGGCAACGAAGCACGCCCAGAACGCCGCTGCGGTGCTGACCAGGCCCGCACCGATGCTGCACCGATGGCTGGAAAGCCTTGTGGGACAACGGCTTCACGCCAGCTGGCCCGCGCCTTGCCTATGCCATGGCACGCTGCATCGCCATCAGCATCGGGTTGCCGCGATGCCGGTGCAATCTGGCCGACAACAGAAGAAATATACGGGGAGCTTCACCATGCCTGCCGTCCACCAACCGGCGTTGCCGCACATGCAAGCCAGCCACCCTGCCGCTGCCCGGCTGGGCGGCAGCGTGCCGTTCCGTTGCATGGCCCGCGCCCAGCATGCGCAGCATGCTGCGCGATGCATGCACGCGTCGGCAGAGCGTCGGTTGCAGGCGCGCAGCCCTCTGGGCATGCACGGTCCTGGCCGCTGGCCGTTCCATGCGTGTGCCATCTGCGCGCCGCCCGGCTCCCGCGCCCGCCGGTCTTGAACCGGTCATGTCAGCTTTCCCAAACAGCGGTTTCGCTGTCCTGCAGTACCGAGTAGTTGTTCTCGATCAAAGGAGATTGTCATGCAAGCCCTGACCACCATGTTCCAGCAGTTCATGCGCGACGAAGACGGGGTAACGGCCATTGAATATGGCCTGATTGCCGCCCTCATCGCCATTGTCATTATCGTCTCGGTCCAGACCGTTGGCACGCAATTGAACAGCGTGTTCAGCAAGATTGGCAGCTACCTCACGTCGGCCAACACCTGACCGGCGCGCCCGCATGGCTGCCCGCGAGGGCGGCCATGCGGGATCCACGACGCTCAACGTAGCACTGACGCTAGCAGGAACGCGCGATGCAAAAGCTCTACACCGCCATATCGAAGCTATCGCATGACGACGCAGGCGTCGCGTCCATCGAGTACGCGTTGCTCGGCATGCTGATCGCGGTCGCCATTGTCAGCGCGGTCTCGGCGGTCGGCGACGCCGTGAAGCTCATGTACGAACTGATCGCCTCCAGGATGCCTTGAGGCATCGGGACCAACGAACACGCCGCCATCCAACCTTGCCAGCCTGACGCCATGCAATCCGCCACTCTCGCGACCTTAGTCGGCCCCATCACGATCGGCATCGTGACGACCGCCGCGGCCATCGACCTGGACCGTCGTCGCATCCCGAACTGGCTGACTTTCGGCGCATGGCTCGCGGCCCTGCCCATGCAGGCAGCCATCCAGGGAATGACCACAGGGTCGCTCGCATGGCTCTATGGCTGGCTGGCCGGCCTGGCGATATTGCTGCCCTTCTACCTTCTGCGCGGCATGGCCGCGGGCGACGTCAAGCTGATGGCAGCCGTGGGCGCCTGGCTTGGTGCAGGCATGGTGCCGAAGATCGCGCTTGCGACCTGGCTGATCGGCGGCGTCTGGGCACTGACACTGCTTCTGTTTACCGGCCAGGCCCGCGCAACGCTGTCGAGGGTCGGCCACATGTTGCTGGGCATGGCCGTTCATCATCGCACCGCGCCGACGCAAGCGGAGGCCAGGACATCAGCCGGCTCGCTGCCCTACGGCGTTGCCATAGCAGCAGGCACGCTGGCCATGCTCTTTGCCGGTACGTGAGGCAGCCATGACAATCGCGCCGGCCGCGGCGGGCGCGCTGAAGTGAACTCGCAGATCAGAATACAGGGGACGGCAATGATCGAGCATCACGAATCGCGCCACGCCACGCGGCTCCTGGAGCCCGTCGCGAGCGGCAGAAATGCCGAACATGACACGCTGCCGCTGCCAGCCTGGTACGCGCCGCCGCGCACCGTCGCCGACACCGGCCTGGACACCGCCCAGTTGCTCGGCTTGTTGATGAAGGCGGCCTACCTGCACCGCACTGTCACGCTGGCGGTGCTGACTGACACGCTCAAACTGCCGGCGCTGGTGGTGAATGAAGTGGCTGCCGTGGCCGTGCGCGAACGCTTGCTGGAAGTCGCGCATCGTGGCGCCAGCGACCTCGACGTCCGCTTCCGCCTCACCGATGCGGGATATGCGCGCGCGGCGGAAGCGTCTGCGCGCTGCAGCTACCTGGGAGCGGCGCCGGTCACGCTGGATGCCTACATAGCCGCCATCACGAGCCACTCGGTCAGCCATGCAAAGGTGGGCAAGGCGGATGTCACTGCCGCCTTTCACGACCTGGTGGTCCCGTCCCACCTGCTGGACGCGATCGGCATGGCACTCAATACCTGCCGCGCGCTGATGATCTATGGCCCCGCCGGCAGTGGCAAGACCTACCTGGCGCAGCGCCTGGGCATGCTGTTGCCCGGGGCCGTGCCGGTGCCGCACGCCATCACCGTCGCCGGAGAAATCGTCCAGGTTTTTGACCCGCTGGTGCATGCTCCCTTCGACAACGGCGACGCGTCGCTGGGCCATCGCTCGCTCGACCGCCGCTGGGTCTTGTGCCATCGCCCGGTGGTGCTGTCAGGCGGGGAACTGACGCTGTCCATGCTGGACCTGCGCTATGACCGCACTGCCGGCTTCTACCAGGCGCCCCCGCACATGAAGGCCAACAACGGCATCTATATCGTCGACGACCTGGGCCGCCAGCTAGTCGGTGTCGCCGACCTGCTCAACCGGTGGATCGTGCCACTGGACCGGTCGGTCGACATGTTTACGCTCAACACGGGCGTGCGCTTCTCCGTGCCGTTCGACGTCTGGCCAGTGTTCTCGACCAATCTCGAACCGGCGGCGCTGGGCGACGATGCCTTCCTGCGCCGACTGGGCAGCAAGCTCTATGTAGGGCCGTTGTCGGTGGACGACTACCGCGATGTGTATCACCGCACCGCCGCCGAATTCGGCCTGGCCAGCACTGACACCGTGTTCGACTTCCTGGTGGGCAACCTGCACTACGCCAGCGATACACCGTTGCTTGCCTGCATCCCGCGCGACCTGCTGCGCCTGGTGGATTCGGGCGTGCGGTACCACGGCTGCGCCGCGCAGGTCACCGAAGCAGGCCTGCTGTCAGCCTGGCAGAGCTACTACGGGTTGCGCACCACGGCCGAGCCGATGCCACCTCCGGACACCACGCGCCGTTGGACGGACGATCACCGCGCCGCAAGCTGAACTGCACTACCGGATACTCGGGACAACTGTAGGGGAGAGTCATCATGAAGAACACACGCGCAATCCTGATGCTGCTGGTCGCCCTGGTCGCCGGCGTGGCGGCTGTGGTATCGGCATCGCGATGGCTGGTCCAGCAGTCGTCCGGCTCGGTCAAGCAGGTGGTCGTGGCGGCCAATGACCTCAATCTCGGCCAGCCGCTCAACGGCGGCCAGCTGCGCATGGTCAGCTGGCCGGCGGGCAGCGTGCCGCCGGGTGCCTTCACCGACCCGAAGGCGCTGGAAGGACGCGTGGTCCGCACCAGCCTGCAGCGCGGCGAACCCGTCCTCGACGCCAAGCTGGCGCCGGTCGGCACCAAGGGCGGCCTGTCGGCGGTGATCAACGACGGCAAGCGCGCCATCACGGTCCGCGTCAACGATGTGGTGGGGGTGGCCGGCTTCGCACTGCCGGGCAACTACGTCGACGTGATCGTCAACACCAACGAAGAAGCGAAGACCAGCCAGAACAGCAGCATCTCGAAGATCGTGCTGGAGAAGATCCTGGTGCTGGCGGTCGCGCAACAGGTCAGCCGCGACGAAACCCAGCCCAAGGTGGTCAACGCCGTGACGCTTGAAGTCACGCCCGACCAGGCCGAGAAGCTCGACGTGGCACGCAGCGTGGGCACGCTCTCGCTGGTGCTGCGCAACCAGATGGACGTGGCCGACATCAGCACCGGCGGCGCCACCAAGGGCACGCTGCTGGGCAAGGCACCGGAGGCACCGCCCAAGGTCGTGACCAAGACCGAGACCCGTACCGTGGTCAAGACGCGCACCGTGGCGACAGCCCCCGCGCGCGGCAACTGCATCGGCGTGCTGGCAGGCATGCAGGGCGGCGTCGAGTGCTTCTGAGCACCGGCACCATGGCATTTAACGAATCCTGAGCTGCAACACAGCCTCTCCGGGGGGAGACTCAAAATGAACCAGACACGATCCGACGCCGCAGGCGGCACCCGCATCCTGGTGCTGGCCGCCATCCTCTGCACGCCACTGGCCGTCGCGGCGCAAGCCGCGGTCGAGGCAGGCAACCTGACCCGCGCCACCACGCCGGCCGCGGCCAAGGCGCCGCAGGGCCCGATGCAGATGACCATCAGCATGACGCCCGGCGCCGCGCCGGCCGCGCAGGCCCCGGCCGCGCCTTCCGCGGAAGCGCGCGGTCCCAACTGCACCGGCGCCATCCGCAGTGAATCGAGCGTGGTGGTTCCGGTCGGCAAGTCGCAGCTGATCACGCTGCAGGAGCCGGTACGCAACCGTACCCTGGGCAACCCCAACGTGGTGCAGGCCACCATGGTGTCGCCGCAGACGCTCTATGTGCTGGGCCGCACCGTGGGTACCACCAACATGATCGTGCAGGGCCGCAGCGGCAGCTGCAGCATCATCAACGTGGTGGTCAACGCCGATGCCGGCGGGCTGCAGACCTCGCTCAGCCAGCTGCTGCCGGGCGAGTCCGGCATCCGCGTGACCACCGCCGCCGACAATCTCGTGCTGACCGGCAGCGTTACCAACGCGCAGTCGGCACAGCAGGCCATGGAGATTGCGCAGGCCTACGCCAACGCGGCACAGGGCGGCGACGGCAGCAAGAAGGGCAGCGTGCTGAACATGATGTCGGTCGACACCCCGCAGCAGGTGATGCTGGAAGTGAAGGTGGCCGAGGTGTCCAAGACGCTGCTGAACCAGCTCGGTTCCGCGGTGAACCTGCAGGGCGGCTTCGGTTCCTGGACCGGCGGCCTGGTGACTTCGCTGCTGACCGGCGCGTCGGCCGCGTTCTTCGGCAGCAAGGCCAACAACCTGCCGTTCGAGTTCGCCATCGACGCGCAGAAGAACGACAGCCTGGTCAAGATCCTGGCCGAGCCGAACCTGGTCACCATCAGCGGCCAGGAAGCCAGCTTCCTCGCGGGGGGCAAGATCTATATCCCGGTGGCGCAGGCCAACGTGCTGAACGGCGCCGGCACCGTCACGCTGCAGGAAGAAGAGTTCGGCGTGGGCCTGAAGTTCACGCCCACGGTGCTGGCCAATGGCCGCATCCACCTGAAGGTGGCACCGGAGGTGTCCGAACTGTCGCCGACCGGCGCCACCATCCGCGGCGGCACGCTGGCCGGCCAGACCATCCTGCCGGTGATCACCACCCGCCGCGCCTCCACCACGGTGCAGATGCGCGACGGCGAGAGCTTCGCCATCGGCGGCCTGCTGACCGACAGCGCGCGCGGCTCGCTCAAGGCGCTGCCGGGTGCCGGCGAAGTGCCGGTGCTGGGCACGCTGTTCCGCAGCACGCAATACCAGCAGGATCTGTCCGAGCTGGTATTCATCATCACGCCGCGCCTGGTCAAGCCGATGCAGACCAGCAACTACCCGCTGCCGACCGACAGCTTCTCCGCGCCCAACCCGCTGTCGCTGTACTTCATGGGCAATATGGAAGGCGACGGCAAGCGTCCGACCCAACCGGCCCCGGCGCCGTCGCAGCCCGCCGCGCCGGCCACCGCGCCCGCCGCGCCGCCGCCGGCACCGCGCAGCGAAGGCGCGCCGGCCACCGCGGTCTCGGCCGTGCCGACGGGCAGGCCGCTGGACGAGCCGGCGCCGGCCGCACCGCCGGCCGCGGCGGCAGCCGGGCCGCGTCCGTCCCTGCCCGCGCCCGCGGCTCCCGCGCGCATCAGCGCGGTGGCCCCGGCACCCACCGAAGACACCGCCGCGCGCATTGCCCGCATCGAGGCCACCGCCGCCCGGCTGGCGCAAGCCAGGGCCGCGGCGGCGGGCACCACCGGCCGCACCGCATCGGGCGGCAACTGACCCGCCGCGCCAACCGCAGAACCGGAGAACGACCATGAACAAGACCCTGAAGCTTTCGCGCGGCGCCACCGTCGTAGTGCTGGGCGGCCTCGCCTGCGTGGGCCTGTCGGGCTGCATGACGACTACGCCCGTGTGGGACGGGCAGCGCGGCGTGGCGCTGGCCACCGTCACGCAGATGCAGATCATCAATCCCGACGCGCCGGCCGGCCTGCCGACCGTCACCGGCACCGACGGCAAGACCGCCGTGGCAGCGATGAGGAACTTCGACCGCTCGCTGTCGAATGGCCAGCAGGGCGGAGCGCCGTCCATGACCATCGACTTCGGCGCCGGCGGCTATGGTGGCATTGGCATGAGTGGCGGCGGCAGCCGCTGAACCCCGGAAACGCGGAGGCTATCATGTCTACATCGGGCTTCGCACGGACCACGCTGACACGGCGCAGACGCCAGCGTGGCGCAGTGGCGATCATCGTCGGGCTGTCGCTTGCCGTGCTGATTGGCTTTGTCGGGCTGGCACTCGACCTGGGCAAGCTCTATGTGACCAAAAGCGAGCTGCAGAACAGCGTCGATGCCTGCGCACTGGCGGCTGCGCGCGATGTCACGGGGGCCACGCCTCTGCTGGTGTCCGAGGCCGCCGGCCTGACCACCGGCACCAGCAACGCCGCCCTGTTCCAGGGCAAGGCCGTGGAGATGTTCGAGAACCTCAACGTCTCGTACAGCGACACCCCTGACAACACCTTCTATACCAAGGACAAGGTCCCCTACTCGCTCGACAAGATCAAGTACGTCAAATGCACGGCCGAGCGCACCGGGATTGCCCAGTGGTTCATCCAGGTCCTCAACACGCTGCCGGGGATGAATATCCAGCCCAGCACCGTCAATGCCATGGCGGTCGCCACCACCACCAGCGCGCAGACGGCCTGCGCCATCCCGGTCTACATCTGCACGCCGCAGACCGCGAATCCGGTCAGGACCGCCTACAACCGCGGCGACTGGATCAAATCCAAGGACGAAAAGGACCCCTACGGTCCCGGCAGCTTTGGCTGGGCTGACCTGACTCCCCCCGGCGGCGGCGCCTCCGAACTGGCGGATCTGCTGGCCGGCTCGGGGCAGTGCGACCTGTCGGTAGTGGGTTCCAAGGTCGGCCAGCCAGGCAGCATTTCATCGCTGATACCCGCGTGGAACACCCGCTTCGGCATCTATACCGGCTCCTACAAGGGACCGGAGCACGGCACACCGGACTTCACGGGCTATTCCTACAGCGTTACAACGTGGAATTCACCGAACGGCGGCAACGCCTACCCGGACTTCATCCAGAAGCGCGGCACCAACGAGCCGTACCAGACCGACACGAACAGCGGACTGTCGACCCATGGCACGGCTTCGACCAAGGCGGTCCATCAGGCCGGCGCCGACCGCAGGCTGGTACAGGTGCCCGTGGTGAACTGCAATGACCTTGCCTCGACCAAGCAAGCCACGGTGGACTCCTGGGCCTGCATGCTGATGGTGCAACCGATGCAGGATCCCAGCGTAAAGGACGTGACTTACATCGAGTACCTCGGCGATTCGAAGGATCCCACCAGCCCGTGCGCGACCCAGGGCGTGCCCGGATCGAGCAACGGCAAGGGCCCGCGCGTGCCGGTGCTGGTGCAATAGGAGCCGATCATGAAGCGATGCAGGCAACGCAGGTGCAATCGCCGCGGCGCGGTCGCCGTGGAGTTCGCGCTGGTCCTGGTGCCCTTGCTGATGCTGGTGACCGGCGTGGCGGAGTTCGGGCGCGCCATCTACCAGTACAACGCCCTGGCCAAGTCCACGCGTGACGCGGCGCGCTTCCTGTCGCAGTACGCGCCCACTGAGCCCAACTACCCGGTGGACCAGGCCAAGTGCATGGCCGTCTATGGCAAGACCACCTGCAGCGGCACCGCGCTGGTGAACGGCCTCAGCACGTCGATGGTGGTGGTCTGCGACCGGGTTGACTCGAGCGGCTGCGCCGGCAAGCAGTTTGCCAATGTCGCCATCTACGAAGGCGGCGGCAGTTCCGGCACGCCGGCGGGCACTATCAATCTGGTGGCTGTGAAGATCTCGGGCTTCACCTACTCGCCCATGCAGAGCTACCTCAATGTGGGCGCGCTGGCGTTCTCCGACATCACCACGGTAATGAGGCAGGTGCTATGAGCCCGATCCGCACCCCGCGCCCACGTTCGCGCCAGACCGGCGCAGCCGCCATCGAGTTCGCGCTGGTCGCCAGCATCTTCTTCATGCTGCTGATCGGCATTGCTGAATTCTCGCGCGTGCTGTTCTACTGGAACACTGCCGGCGAAGCCACCCGGCTGGGCGCACGCATCGCCGTGGTGTGCGACGTCACCGACACCGCTATCAAGGACCGGATGACGCTTCTCATGCCATTGCTGAAGACCAGCAACATCCAGGTCGCCTACGAGCCGAGCGGCTGCGACGCCGACGCCGACACCGCACGCAATTCCTGCCGCGCTGTCACCGTCAGCGTGGCCAACGTCTCGGTCAAGACCTTTATTCCGGTGGTGCCGATCACGGTGTCGCTGCCCCCGTTCACGACCACGCTGCCGCGGGAAAGCCTCGACTCCTCCACCAGCGGCAAGATCTGCAACTAGCGCGCATGAACCAGGAGCACACCATGCTCAGAATTCTGATCGTTTCCGAAGACGCCGACCGGCTGGCCGAGATCCACCGGATCAGCGCCACGGTGGGCAACTTCCAGGCCATGACGCTGCAGGAGGGCGTGGGCCGCTTCCCCTTGCATGCCAGCCGGTTGCGCCTGGCCGACCTGTTGATTCTGGAGTTGCCCGCCATCAGCGCGCAGCAGATGCAGGCGGTCGAACTGCTGCGCCAGCAGCATCCCGAGCTGCCGTGCATCCTGGTCACGCCGGCGCCCGGCTCGGAGGTGCTGATCAGGGCGATGCGCGCCGGTATCCGCGACGTCCTGCCATGGCCTCTGGACAAGGCGCAACTGTCCGAGGCGCTCAGGCGCGTGGAAGCCACCCACGTGCCGCGCGCGCAGGACACCGCGCAGGTAATCTCCATGATCTCCTGCAAGGGCGGTGCCGGCACCAGCTTCATCGCGGCCAACCTGGGCGACGCGCTGGCGCGGCATCTGGGCAAGCGCGCGCTGGTGGTCGACCTGAACCGGCATTTCGGCGACTTGACCTATATCGTCAGCGACAAGATCCCGCCGTCGACGCTGCCCGAGATCTGCAGCCAGATCGACCGCATGGACAGCGCCTTCCTCGAGGCCTGCCTGGTGCACGTCGACAACGGCTTCGACATGCTGGCCGGCGCCTCCGACCCGGTCAAGGCCAGCCAGATCCAGAAGGACAAGCTCGAGTGGATCCTTTCGGTGGTACAGCCGGCCTACGACTTCGTGATCTTCGACCTGGGGCAGAGCATCGATCCGCTGTCGATCGGCGTGCTGGACCACAGCGACCGCATCTGCGTGGTGGCCGAACCCGCGATCTCTTTCGGTCGTCCGGGACGCAGGCTGCTCGACATCCTGAGCGCCCTGCACTACTCCGCCGACAAGGTCCGCCTGGTGCTCAACCGCACTGGCCGCAAGCACGAGATGCCGCGCGCCACCATGGAAGAGATCTTCGGCGTGAAGGCCGCCTTCACCCTGCCCGACGACCCGGCGGCCGTGGATGAGGCCATCAGCCACGGCGAGCCGGTGGCCAAGCTGAGCCGGCGCAGCGCCATGACGCGCGCGCTCCAGGCCATGGCCACGCAGTTGTGCGGCCCGGCCGAGGCCGAGCGGCGCACCCGGACCGAAACCGCGTCGCCGCTGCGCCGGCTGATGCTGCGCGCGAAGAGTACCTGATTCCACCGATTGCCCCGACCGGCCACGGTCAGCCGCACCTGTCAACGAGGAGTCCATCATGTCGATCCGAGAACAACTGGCCAATGCCGGGCCTGCCTTCGCTGCCAACGGCCACGCCGCGATCCAGTTTGCGACCTCGGCCGCGTCCGTATCGGGCGGCTACCATCAGCTCAAGCGCGACGTGCACGAGACCGTGCTAGACCGCGTCGAGCTGGAGCGGCTGGCACGCTATCCGCAGGAACAGGTGCGCCAGGAGATCACCGCGCTGGTCAACCTGATCGTCGACGAACAGAAGGTGCTGCTCAACGACACCGAGCGCCGCCAGCTGACCGTCGAGATCTACGACGAGATGTTCGGCTTCGGCCCGCTCGAGCCGCTGCTGAAAGACCCGACCGTGTCGGACATCCTGGTCAACACCGCGCGCCAGACCTATGTCGAACGGCGCGGCAAGCTGGAGCTGACCGACGTCGTGTTCTACGACGACGCGCATCTGATGAAGGTGATCGAGAAGATCGTGTCGCGCGTCGGGCGCCGCATCGACGAAACCAGCCCGATGGTCGACGCGCGCCTGCCGGACGGCTCGCGCGTCAACGCCATCATTCCGCCCTCGGCCATCGACGGGCCGCTGCTGTCGATCCGCCGCTTTGCCGTGAATCCGCTGCAGGTGGCCGACCTGGTCAACCTGCGCAGCCTGACGCCGCCGATGGCGCAGCTGTTGCAGGCGCTGTCGCAGGCCAAGGTCAACGTGCTGGTGTCGGGCGGCACCGGCAGCGGCAAGACCACGCTGCTGAACATCCTGTCCGGCTTTATCCCGGAGGACGAGCGCGTGGTCACGATCGAAGACGCCGCGGAACTGCAGCTGCGCCAGCCCCACGTGCTGCGGCTGGAAACGCGCCCGCCCAATATCGAAGGCAAGGGCGAGATCACGCAGCGCGCGCTGGTGCGCAACGCGCTGCGCATGCGCCCGGACCGCATCATCCTGGGCGAAGTGCGCGGCGGCGAGGCGCTGGACATGCTCAACGCGATGAACACCGGCCATGAGGGCTCGCTGACCACCATCCACGCCAACACCCCGCGCGATGCGCTGACACGGCTGGAAAACATGGTCAGCATGGCCGGCCTGACCATGCCGGCCAAGGCCATGCGGCAGCAGATCGCCTCGGCCATCACGGTGATCGTGCAGGCCGCGCGCATGACCGATGGCCGCCGCAAGATCATCAGCATCCAGGAAATCACCGGCATGGAGGGCGACATCATCAACATGCAGGAGATCTTCACGTTCCAGCGCACCGGGGTGGACAAGGACGGGACCGTGCGCGGCAACTTCCGCGCCACCGGGGTCTATCCCAAGTTTGCCGAACGGCTGCGCGTGTTCGGCGTGGGACTGCCTGACGATACCTACGATCCCGCCAAGCGCTACGAAGTCTGACCAGTCAGGGCCAATACCAATACGATCCATCCGGGGGAGCCACACATGAGTACGATCTTCTACGCCTTCGGCATCCTGCTGTTCGTCGCCGTGGTGCTCTGCGTCGAGGGCATCTACCTGTGGTGGAACAATGCCCACGGACCCGCGGCCAAGCGTATCGAAGCGCGGCTTCGGGCGCTGTCGGCCGGCGGACACATCGGTGCCGAGCAGCTCTCGATCCTGAAGAAGCGCCTGCTGGCCGACTCGCCGCGCCTGCAGCAGTGGCTGATGCGGGTGCCGCGCATCGGCGCGCTGGACCGCTGGCTCGAGCAGTCCGGCAGCACCTGGTCGGTGGCACAGTTGTTCGGGTACTGCGCCATGGTGGTTCTGTGCACGGTCGCACTGATTCCGCTGTTGCCGGTACCGGCTTCACTGGTGATGCTCGGCGCGGTGCTGGCCGCCATGCTGCCGGTGCTGCACGTGGTGCACCTGCGCGCCAAGCGGCTCAAGCAGCTCGAAGCGCAACTGCCCGATGCGGTCGACATGATCAGCCGCGCCCTGCGCGCCGGGCACTCGTTCAGCGGCGCGCTCAGCATGGTCGGGCAGGAAATGAAGGCGCCGATCGGGCCGGAGTTCCGCACCACCTTCGAAGAAATCAACTACGGCGTGGCGCTGGACGAAGCCATGACCAACCTGGCCATGCGCGTGCCGGTGGCCGACCTGCGCTACTTTGTCATCGCGGTACTGATCCAGCGCGAAAGCGGCGGCAACCTTGCCGAGATCCTCGACACGATCGGCACCATGGTGCGCGAGCGCCTGAAGCTGTTCGACAAGATCCGCGTGCTGTCGGCCGAAGGCAAGCTGTCGGCATGGGTGCTGGGGCTGCTGCCCTTCGGCACCGCCGGCATGATCCTGGTGATCAATCCCGGTTTCATGAACGTGCTGTGGGAAGACCCGCTGGGGCTGCGCATGATCGGCGGGGCGCTGGTGTCGATGACCTTTGGCGTGCTGTGGATGCGCAAGATCATCCGGATCCGGGTCTGAGACACCGGCTGCGATTATCTCGGCGCAACACCAGAAGAAGCAGGGCTTGGACAGCCATACTGACGGGGAGTCCATCATGCAAGAGATTTTCCAGGGGTTCCAGGGCGACCAGATGATCGTGCTCGCACTGATCTTCGTGGCGGCGTTCGGCACGGTGTTCGGCGTGCTTTATGCACTCGCGCCCCATCGGCTGCGCGGGCGGGCCGAGCAGATCGCCGGCCAGGCCGGCCCGTTCGAGGCCGACCAGGGCCGGCAGCAGGCGCTGATCGAAAAACTGGTGAAGTGGGCGCAGCCGATATCGCGGCTGTCGCTGCCCAAGGAGGGCTGGGAGAACTCGCAGCTGCGCGTGCGTTTCATGAATGCCGGCTGGCGCAGTGCCAGCGCCGCGCCGCTGTACTTCGGCGCCAAGACAGTACTGGCCGTCGGCCTGCCCATGCTTGGCCTGCTGGCGGTCAGCAGCCAGCCCGGACAGCAAAGCCAGCAGCTGATGTTCGCACTGCTGGCTTTGCTTGCCGCCACCGGCTACTACCTCCCCAACATAGTCCTCGCCCGCAAAGTCTCCCAGCGCCAGCGCACCGTCTTCGAAGAATTCCCCGACGTGATCGACCTGCTGACCGTCTGCGTCGAAGCCGGCCTCGGCCTGGACGCGGCGCTGATGCGCGTGGCCGACGAACTGGCGCTGCGCTGCCCGGTGCTGGCCGATGAGCTGCAGCTGATGCTGCTGGAACTGCGCTCGGGCTTCTCCAAGGAAAAGGCCTTGACCAACCTGGCGCTGCGCACCGGCGTCGAAGACGTCGACAAGTTCGCCTCGATGCTGGTCCAGGCCGACCGCTTCGGCACCAGCCTGGGCGAGTCGCTGCGCGTGCTGTCCGACATGCTGCGCACCAAGCGCCGCATGCGCGCCGAGGAGCAGGCCGCCAAGATTGCGCTGAAGCTGCTGTTCCCGCTGATCTTCACCATCTTCCCGTCCTTGCTGCTGGTGTTGCTGGGGCCGGCCTTCATCCAGATCTATCGCGTGCTGCTGCCAACCATGGCGGGACAAGGAGGTTAAGCCCTCCGGGAAACCGCGACAGTTTCCCCCGGCTGTCTCCCGGTGCAATGCCGGCAAGACAGTCACTTGCCCGGAACCCAGGTTCCGGGCTTTTTTGCTTTGCCGGGCGAGTCCCGGGGCTTGACCGGACGGTCTGGCTTCTGAAGAATGCAGGCAATCCCCTGCGGCGCCGAGGCCACGCAGCGCGCGCCCTACCCGCCTGGAGTCCCGATGAAGCTACGCATCCTGAGCGACCTCCACATCGAACACAACCTGCCGCAGTCCGTACCGGCATGCGACGCCGACCTCGTGATACTGGCCGGCGACATCGCCAACGGCCGCGACGGCATCGACTGGGCCATCGGCACGTTCAGCCAGCCGGTGGTCTATGTGCCGGGCAACCACGAGTACTACGAGAGCAATTTCGACACCGTCGACCAGCAGATGGCCGAGGCCGCGGCCGCGCATCCGCAGGTGCGCCTGCTCAATGGCGACGTCGCGGAATTCGACGGCGTGCGCGTCATCGGCACGACGTGGTGGACGGACTACACGCTGTTCGGCACCGACCGGCGCGACGAGGCGATGCAGGCGTGCGCGAAAGCGATGTACGACCACCGGCTGATCGAGATCCGCGGCGCCGATGGCCACATGCGCCAGTTCACGCCGCAGGACGCACTGGCACGCCACCTGGCCGCGTCCGACTGGCTGTCGGCGCAGCTGGCGCTGCCCTACGCCGGCAAGACGGTGGTGGTCACGCACCACGGCCCGGACCTCGGCAGCCTGGATCCGCGCTTCTCGCACGACCTGGTCTCCGGCGGCTTCCTGTCACGCCGGCCTGACCTGGTGGCGCAGGCAGACCTGTGGATCCACGGCCATACCCACACCAGCTTCGACTACTGCGTCGACAACTCGCGCGTGGTGTGCAACCCGCGCGGCTATGTCAGCCGTCGTACCGGCGAGCTGGAGAACAAGTCCTTCGACTGGTGCTGCGTGGTCGAAGTCTGACGCAAGCCGGCCCGCGCACTCCCGCGCCGGCCATCCAAACAAAAACCCCCCGCGGACTCGCGTCCGCGGGGGGTTTTTCATCGCAGCCTGCCCTCACGGGCAGTTGGCCGGGGATGGATTACATCATGCCTTCCATGCCGCCCATGCCGCCCATGCCGCCCGGCATTGCCGGAGCCGACTCTTCCTTCGGCGTTTCGGCCACGGCGCAGTCGGTGGTCAGCATCAGCGAAGCCACCGAAGCGGCGTTCTGCAGTGCGGTGCGGGTGACCTTGGTCGGGTCCAGCACGCCCATTTCGACCAGGTCGCCGTACTCGCCCGAGGCGGCGTTGTAGCCGTAGTTGCCCTTGCCTTCGATCACCTTGGCAACGACCACCGAAGCTTCTTCACCGGCGTTCAGCACGATCTGGCGCAGCGGCTCTTCCATCGCGCGCAGCACGATCTTGATACCGGCGTTCTGGTCGGCGTTTTCGCCGGTCAGTGCCGAGATCGCAGCGCGGGCGCGCAGCAGGGCCACACCACCGCCGGGGACGATGCCTTCTTCCACCGCAGCGCGGGTGGCGTGCAGGGCGTCTTCCACGCGGGCCTTCTTTTCCTTCATTTCGACTTCGGTGGCAGCGCCAACCTTGATCACGGCAACACCGCCGGCCAGCTTGGCCACGCGCTCTTGCAGCTTTTCACGGTCGTAGTCCGAGGTCGCTTCTTCGATCTGGGCGCGGATCTGCTTCACGCGGCCTTCGATCGCAGCGGCGTCGCCGGCGCCATCGATGATGATGGTGTTTTCCTTGCCGATCTCGATGCGCTTGGCCTGGCCCAGGTCGTTCAGGGTCGCCTTTTCCAGCGTCAGGCCGATCTCTTCAGCGATCACGGTGCCGCCGGTCAGGATGGCGATGTCTTCCAGCATGGCCTTGCGGCGGTCGCCGAAGCCCGGAGCCTTGACGGCAGCGGTCTTCAGGATGCCACGGATGTTGTTGACCACCAGGGTCGCCAGGGCTTCGCCCTCGACGTCTTCAGCGATGATCAGCAGCGGGCGGCCGGCCTTGGCCACTTGCTCCAGCACCGGCAGCAGGTCGCGGATGTTCGAAACCTTCTTGTCGAACAGCAGCACGAACGGGCTGTCCAGCTGGACAACCTGCTTTTCCGGGTTGTTGATGAAGTACGGCGACAGGTAGCCGCGGTCGAACTGCATGCCTTCCACGACTTCCAGCTCGTCGGCCAGCGACTTGCCGTCTTCGACGGTGATCACGCCTTCCTTGCCGACCTTGTCCATGGCTTCGGCGATGCGCTCACCGATGGAGGTGTCGCTGTTGGCCGAGATCGCGCCAACCTGGGCGATTTCCTTGCTGGTGGTGGTGGGCTTGCTGACCTTCTTCAGCTCTTCCACGGCGGCGGCGACAGCCTTGTCGATGCCGCGCTTCAGGTCCATCGGGTTCATGCCGGCGGCAACGAACTTCATGCCTTCGCGCACGATCGACTGGGCCAGCACGGTAGCGGTGGTGGTACCGTCACCGGCGTTGTCGCTGGTCTTGGAAGCCACTTCCTTGACCATCTGGGCGCCCATGTTCTGCAGCTTGTCCTTCAGCTCGATTTCCTTGGCCACGGACACGCCGTCCTTGGTCACGGTCGGGCCGCCGAAGCTGCGCTCCAGCACCACGTTGCGGCCCTTCGGGCCCAGGGTCACCTTGACTGCGTTGGCGAGGATGTTCACGCCTTCGACCATCTTGGCACGGGCGGCGTCGCCAAACACTACGTCTTTTGCTGCCATGTTCTGAATCTCCTGAAATCTGTACGGGTGGGGCTACAAGTAACGGATTACTTGTTGACCACGGCCATGATGTCTTCTTCGCGCATGACCAGCAGTTCCTGGCCATCCACCTTCACGCCCTGGCCGGCATACTTGCCGAACAGCACGCGATCGCCGACCTTGACGTCCAGGGCGATGTTGTTGCCCTTGTCATCCTTCTTGCCGGGACCGATTGCCAGCACTTCGCCTTGATCGGGCTTCTCGGCAGCGTTGTCGGGAATCACGATACCGGACGCGGTCTTGGTTTCGTTGTCCAGACGCTTCACGATCACGCGGTCGTGCAGAGGACGCAGATTCATACGGACTCCTAGATACAAAGTGAGTTTTTGATCACAAATCGGCCGGCTACCGAGGCGACGGCCGTCAGAAATGTTCAGGTGTCGCAGAGGGCTGTTAGCACTCACCCCTGACGAGTGCTAATTATAGGGACGGGGTAGGGGCATTTCAAGACAGGCGCTGGATGCGGGTTTTCCCGGAGGACGGGCGCAGCGCACATGGAGAGCCGGGGCTAAGGATTGCGCCGGAAGCGATGCTTTGGATCATCGCGATAACGTCGACGATGCGGCACGAATCGGGACTCGCCCCGCATCGCCTGCAGAATATTCCTGGTTGCCAGGCCGACGGCCAGCGCGGTGCCAGGTGGCCCCGCGCTGACGCGATGTTTATTTGCCGCCCTTCACGGTGGTGTACGCCGTAATCAGGTTCCGGTAGTCGGGAATATGGTTGGAGAACAAGGTCCCCAGCCCCTCGATGTCGTTGCGCCAGTCGCGATGAAGCTCGCAGGCAACGCCGAACCACGTCATCAGCTGGGCGCCGGCCTCGGCCATGCGGTGCCACGCGGATTCCCGCGTCACCTCATTGAAGGTACCGGATGCATCGGTCACCACGAACACATCGTAGCCCTCTTCGATCGCCGACAATGCCGGAAACGCCACGCAGACTTCAGTCACCACCCCGGCGATCAGCAGTTGCTTCTTGCCGGTTTCCTTGACCGCCTTGACGAAGTCCTCGTTGTCCCACGCATTGATCTGCCCGGGGCGCGGAATAAACGGCGCATCGGGGAACATGGCCTTGAGCTCCGGCACCAACGGCCCGTTGGGGCCGTCCTCGAAGCTGGTGGTCAGGATCGTCGGCAGCTTGAAATACCTGGCCAGATCCGCCATGGCGAGAACGTTGTTCTTGAACTTGTCCGGCTCGATGTCGCGCACCAGCGACAGCAGGCCGGCCTGATGATCCACCATCAGCACCGCAGCCTGGCTCTTGTCCAAACGCTTGTAGGTCTTGCTCATCTTCCGCTCCTGTGAATGCGCGTCCGGTTCGGTTGGACACGCGTGGTGAAATCTTCTGCATGGCGCTGCAATCCATGCACGGCTGCCTGCTCACTACCGGTGAACTAAAGCGGGCGCTGTGCGCCTGGATGGTTGTCCACCCGCAGCAGGAACGGATGGATATGGATCTCTTTCCACACGCCCGCCTGCTGGAAGGGATCGGCCCGGTTGAAGTCGATGACCTGCTGTTTGTCCTGCGCACGCACAAGGAACAAGCTGCCGATCATGCGCGCGCCGTCGTCGGACATCAACGGCCCGCACATTACGCACCGGACCTCTGCGGTTGCCAGGTAGGCGCGATGTGCGTCGTAGCTGTCGAGCCGGCGCTGCAAGGCATCGGCGTGGTCAAGGCAATGAATGATGAAGTCCATATCCCATATACCTATTGAAATGCCTGGCCTGGGGCCGCAGCAGCCGGCGCGGGGATCGGCGTCGAGGCCCACGCCAGCATCTGCCACGCGCCCTCCCGCCGCTTCCACACGCTGAGGAAGCGGTTGTCCAGCGTGCGTTCCACGCCGTCGACCACGGCAACCAGCAGGGCCTTGCCCTGCATCACCGCGATGTCGTTGTAGATTTCCTGCCCCACCTCCTGTACCGAGGCCCGCAGGTAGCGCACCCGCCCGCTGCGCAGCGATGCCAGGTATGCCTGCTTGTCCTCGCGCAACGCCGAGGAGTGGGTATAGCTGAGTTCATCCGCAAGCAGGTCTTCCAGCCCCGCGATATCGCCGGCGAGCATTGCGCGGTATCGCGCGGCATCCGCCTGCCTGAGCGCAGCGAGATCTTCCATATACCCTCCGGTCTTCGTGTCCGTCTTGCCCATGTCGGTGCCCTCAGCCATGCAGATACGCCTTCACCAGCGTCTTGTCGTTCAGCAGCGCCTGCCACTCTCCGCGCCGCACTTCGTGGATCACCCGTCCCACCGAAAGCACGTAGGCGCGGTCGGTCATCTCCGCGGCAATCGCCACGCTCTGTTCCACCAGCACGATGCTCAGCCCGCGCTCGCGCAGCCGGTTGAGCACGGCCAGGATTTCCTTGACAATGCGCGGCGCCAGGCCCGTGGTCAGCTCGTCCATGATCAGCAGGTCGGGCTGCAGCAGCAGCGCGCGGGCGATCGCCACCATCTGCTGCTGCCCGCCCGAGAGCAGGCCAACCTGGCCGCTGCCGCGCTCGCGCAGCAGCGGGAACAGTTCGCAGACTTCGTCGTGCGTGAAGCGCATCGCGCCGCCACGCGCGCGCCTGCCGGCTTGCTCGGCAAGGCGCAGGTTGTCGCGCACCGACAGCTCGCCGAACAGGTTGCGGTTCTCCAGCACCACGGCAATGCCATGCTCGAAGCGGCGATGCCCCGGCACGTGGCCGATTTCCACCCCATCCTTGACGATGCTGCCCGCCATCGGCCGCACCAGCCCGGACAGCGTGCGCACCAGCGCCGTCTTGCCCGCGCCATTGGCACCTACCACGGCCACCGCCTCGCCCGGCCCGACCTCGATGTTGATGTCATGCAGCGCTGGCACCGGGCTGTAGCCGGCGTGCAGGCCTTTCACTTTCAGCATGGTCAGACTCCCATATAGGCTTCGCGCACGCGCGGGTCGGCCTGCACGGCTTGCAGCGTGCCGCTGGCGATGATTTCCCCGTAATACAGCACGTGGGCGCTGCCGCAGATCGTCATCAGCCCCATGTCGTGCGACACCAGCAGGATGGTCATGCCTTCGCCGTTCAGGCGCAGGATCCACGCGCGCAGCAATTCGATTTCCTCGCTGTTCAGCCCCGAGGACGGTTCATCCAGCAACAGCAGGCTGGGTTCGCCGATGCAGGCGCGCGCCAGTTCCACGATGCGCCGCTGGCCCGCAGGCAGCGTGCCGGCGCGGTGCTGCAGCAGGCCTTCCAGACCGAACTTCCGTGCGCATGCCAGCGCGGCCTCGTGCATCGACTGCAGCTCGCGGCGCGACAGCGGCGAGCGCAGCATCGCATGCACCACGCCCGAGCGCGTGGCCTTGTGGCAGCCGGCCATCAGGTTTTCCAGCACCGTCATGTGCTCGAACACCTGCGGCGTCTGGAATGTGCGCACCAGTCCGGCGCGGCTGCGCTGCTGCACGCTGTCGGCGGTGATGTCGCGCCCTGCCAGCAGCACCTTGCCGCCCTTGGGGCGCAGAAAGCCGGAGATGATGTTGAAGCAGGTGGTCTTGCCACTGCCGTTGGGGCCGATCAGGCCGACGATGCTGCCGGCCGGCACATCGAACGCAACATTGCGCAGCACGTCAAGGCCGCCAAAGCTGTGCGCGACCGCTTCGACCCGCAGCAGGGCTTGCGCTTGTGCCGCGCCCGCTGCACTGGCGCCGAATTCAGCGATGGCGGATTTCATCGGACCTCCTTCAATGCGGGGTTCTGCGTGCGGCCGACGGTGCGGCGATGCATGCGGCTAATCACGCCCGCGAGCCCACCCATGATCCCGCCGGGCATCAACGTGACCACCAGCACCAGCGCCGCGCCAAACAGCACCTGGTGGAAGTCTCCCAGTCCGCTAAGCAGCTCCGGTACCAGCGACACAAACAATGCGCCAATCACCACGCCGTAGGTGGAGCGCGCCCCTGCCACCACCGGTACCAGCAGGAACACGATCGAGCGCTCCACCGTAAAGCTCTGCACGCTGACGAACGACACGTAGTGCGCAAACAGGGTTCCCGCCAGCGAGCCGAGCATGGCCGACAGCACGAACATCGCGGTCTTCAGCCGGTGCATGTCGATGCCGAGCACCTGTGCGGCCGGCGCCGCGTCGCGCATGGCCCGCATGGCCAGGCCGGGGCGGCCCTTGACGAGGTTGTCCACCAGCCAGAGCAGCAGCGCCACCAGCGGCCAGGCAAAGTAGTGGTAGCGCTCCGGCGTATCCAGCAGGAAGCCGAACAGCGACAGCTTGGGGATGCCACCGATGCCCAGCGTGCCGCCGGTCAGCCAGTCCCATTCGAAGAACAGCACACTGGCGATGCTGCCGACGGCCAGCGTCGCCAGTGCCAGGAAGAAGCCGCCCAGGCGCAGCACCGGCAGGCCGATCGCCGCCGCCAGCGCCGCGCTGGCCAGCAGGCCTGCCGCGGCACCGGCCAGGGCCGGCCATCCCAGCACCGTGGTGCAGTAGGCCGAGGCATAGGCGCCGATGCCGTAGAACGAGGCCTGCGCGAGGTTGACGATGCCGCACTGCCCCAGCAGCAGGCCGACGCCCAGGCCGCCCACGGCCAGGATGGCGGCGAAGTTGAGCAGGTCGATGTGGTGGCGCGACAGCAGTTGCCCGGCCAGCGCCCACACTACCACCGCGGCCACCACCAGCCAGCGCGTGGCGTTGGATGATGCATTCATGCTTATCCTCCCTTGCGCCCCGCGCGGCCCAGCACGCCGTTGGGGAGCAGAATCATGATGACGACCAGGATCGACAGCGCGACCACGTCGCGATAGCCCGACGGAAAGCCCACCACCGCCAGCGATTCGGTCAGACCCAGCAGCAACCCGCCCACCACCGCGCCCAGCGGATTGCCCAGCCCGCCGAGGATGGCCGCGGCAAAGCCCTTCAGCGTCAGGCCGATACCCATCTGGTAGTTCATCGACAGCAGCGGCGTCACCAGCACACCTGCGACCGCGCCGAAGCCGCCGCCGAGCAGGAAGGTCAGCGTGCGCATGCGGCGGACGTTGATGCCGGTGGTGGTGGCACCGTCGGGGTCCAGCGACGCCGCCGTCATGGCCAGGCCCACCAGCGTCTTGGTGTAGAACAGCCGCAACGCCGCCACCAGCAGCACCGCAATGCCCACCAGCGCCAGGGCATGCATGGGCGCAGTCGCTCCCAGCAGCTCCACCACGCCTTCGCCGCCGATGGCCGGCAGCAGGTGCGAATCGCGCCCGCCGAAATACAGCGCCGCGGCCGACAGCGCGAACGCCAGGCCGATGGTCAGCAGCAGGAAGCTCTCCTCGCCGGCGCCGCGCCGCATCATCGGGCGCACGAACAACGTGTCGATGGCCAGGCCGCTGGCAGCGCCGGCGGCAATGCCGCCGGCAATCGCCACCGGATAAGGCAAGCCCAGCGTCTTGAGCGCGAATACCGCAACCAGCGCGCCAATCACCGCAAACTCTCCCTGCATCGCATTGACGATGCGCGTGCCCTTGAAGATGATCGATATGCCCACGCCGATCAGCGCGTAGACGAAACCGTTGGTGATCCCGGACAGGACCGCCTGGATAACTAGGGTGTCAGACATTGCCGATCCTTTTGCCGATGCGTTTTGCCGCTACACCGGCTAGGGCCGGGCCTTGTAGTCCAGCCGCACGAACTGGCCCTTCTGCAGCTTCGAGTAGGTAAAGCCGGCCAGCGTCATGCCGCCCATATCGGGCGCAGAAAAGTCATAGCCCATCGTGACGCCCTGGTAAGGCCGGCGCAGCGCGCTGCAGAGCTTGTCGCCGGCCACATCGGCGCCCGCCGCCTTCAGGCCGCTGGCCAGCGCCATCACCGCATCCCAGCCCACCGCGGCGAAATGCTTGGGCAGCTTGCCGTACTCCTTGCGGTAAGCCTCGACAAACTCCTTCTGCGCCGGCAGCGGATCTTCGGAAACGATGAACTCGGGATGGATGATGTTGTCGGCGGCCTCGCCCATGCCCTTGACGGTCTCGTAGGTAGCGGTGCCGTGCACGGAGATGATCGGCGCGCCGACCTTCAGCTGGCGCACATTGCGGAACGGCGCGGGCGAGGTCGAGATGACGACGATCGCGTCCGGCGTGGCGGCCTTGAGCTTGGCAGCCTGCGTGGTGACGTCGGTGGCGGCGATCTCGAATTTCTCGACCTGCACGAAGGCGACGCCGTATTGCCGATCCAGCGTCTTCATGCTGCTCCACACCACCTGGCCGTAGCCCGAATCGTGCAGCACGCCGATGCGCTTGAGGCCGTTGTCGCGCGCATAGGACAGCACCGCGCGCGCATTCAGTTCCTGCGAGGGCGTCAGGTGGAAGACGCAGGTACGCTCGCGTTCCACCGCCGGCCCGAGTCCGGAGAACGCAAACAGCGGCACCTTCTGCGCCTGCGTGATGCCGCCGATGGCCACGGTCTGCGCGATGCCGGACGGGCCGACGATGGCGCGCACCTTGTGCGTGTGCAGCAGCGCGTTGGCCTTGGCCACGGCGCTATCCGGGCTGGAGCCGTCGTCCTCGACCACCAGCTCCAGCGGCCGCCCGCCGATGCCGCCGCCGGCATTGATGACTTTTTGCGCCAGCAGCGCGCCTTCGCGCTCGGCCAGCCCCACGGCGGCGAGGCCGCCGGTCGTTGAAAACAGGCCGCCGATGCGCACCGGCTCCGCGCCGGTCCTGGCCTGGGCCAGCGCCGGCTGTTGCGCCAGTCCGAACATCACTCCGGCCACCGCGGCGCACAGGACGCCCTGCGGCGTCCGGATGATTTGCTTGAGGTTCATGTCTCCATCCTTTTTGTCATGATTCATGGGTCTTGGGCGCGCTCTCGCGGCGCGCCTCAGTTGAAGGCGGCTAGCGCGCCACCCCGCCCGGCGCACTGCTCCACGCCGGCACATCGGCCAGCGCGGCAATGTCGAGATGGCCCAGGTCGCGCTGCTGCATCATCGCCAGGTACTGCCGCACCAGCGACGAGATCGGCAGGGCCACGGCGTTGTCGCGCGCCACGGCAAGGGCCAGGTCCAGGTCCTTTGCCACCAGCGAGATCGGCCCCGCCGCGCCGTATTCGCGCTGCTTGAGCTTGTCGGCCTTGGTGCGGTAGTGCGCGCTGCCGACGATGCTGTCATTGATCGCATCGACCATCAGCGCGCGGTCCAGCCCGGCGCGCTCGCCGAAGGCCAGCCCTTCGCCGATCACCGCGGTGCTCATGAACACCATCATGTTGATCATCAGCTTGATCACGCGCGCCTCGTCGCCGCCGCCGACATAAGACTGGCGCGCGGTCAGGCAGGCCAGCAGCGGCTGCACCGCAGCGAACGCCTCGCGTGGCCCGGACACAAAGCAGCTCAGCTGCGCGCTCGCGGCCAGCGACACCGTGCCGGACACCGGCGCGCGCAGCCAGCTGGCGCCGCGCCGCGCCAGTGCCTCGGCCACCTCAGCCGAGGCTTCTGGCGATACCGTGCTCATGTCGACAAAGACCTGGCCCGTGGCCGCCGCAGCGGCAATGCCGCCGTCGGACAGGAACAGCGCGCGCAAGCTGCTGTCATCGAAGATGGTAGAGAACACCACATCGGATTGCGCTACCACATCCCTCGCGGACGGCATGGCGTGGGCACCCGCTGCAACGACCGGCTCGCACTGGGTGGGCACCTTGTCGAACACCGTCAGCGCGTGGCCGGCCTTCAGCAGGTTCAGGCACATCGGCCTGCCCATGGCTCCGATACCGATCCAGCCGATGCGCGGCGAGGACGAGGTGCGTTCGTGATTCACGTCTTTCATGTCCTTGCCTTCCGGTCACTCGACCTTGACGCCCGACAGGGCAACGACCTTGCGCGTCTGCTGCGTCTGCGTTTCGATATAGCGGGCAAACTGTTCCGGGGTCAGCTTCATCGGCACCATCCCCTGCGCCGCAAAGTGCTTCTCCACGAAATCCTGTTCGTCGAGGATTTCGCGGATGGTGGCATTGAGCTTGTCGACCACCGCGCGCGGCACCTTGGCCGGCGCCAGCACGCCGTAGACCGCGGAGATATTCATCTCCTTGTAGCCGGCCTCTTCGAAGGTGGGGACCTGCGGCAATGCGCGCGTGCGCTTGTCGCCGCTGACCGCCAGCACCTTGAGCTTCTTCGCCGCGACGAAGCTCTGGATCGTCGGCAGCGCCGGGAACGTCATCAGGATCTGTCCGCCGACGACATCGGCCACGGCGGGGGCCGAGCCCTTGTACGGCACGTGCACGAGGTCCGTGCCGGCCAGCTTGTTGAATAGCGCGCCCATCAGGTGCGGCTGGCTGCCGGCACCGAACGAGCCGTAGCTGAGCGCCTGCGGGCGGGCCTTGGCATAGGCCGCCAGCTCCTTCACGCTGTCCACCGGCAGGCTGCCCGATACCGCCATCACCAGCGGCACATAGCCGATCGCCGCCACCGGCGCGAAATCGCGCGCGACGTTGTAGGACACCGATGGCAGCACCACCGGATTGAGCACGAAGGTGGCGTCGTTGGTCAGCAGCAGCGTGTAGCCGTCTGGCTGCGCCTTGGCGACCGCGTCGGCGCCGATCACGGTGTTGGCGCCGCTCTTGTTCTCCACCACCACCGGCTGGCGCAGCTTCTCGGACATGCGCTGGGCCAGTTGCCTGGCGATGATGTCGGTCGTACCGCCGGGCGCGTAGGGCACCACCATGCGGATCGGCTGTGCGGGATAGGCCTGTGCCAGGGCGGCGCCTGCGCCGGCGCAGCAGGCCAGGCCGAGCATGGCGGCGCACAGCGCGCGAGGGATGTGGGTGTTCCGGTCCATCATGTCTCCATCTGTCGTTGTGAGGCGTTCCGGCTCGTGCGGCCGGATCTCCGTTCAGTTGAACAACCAGGGTTCACGCTGCCGCCGCGCTTGTTCGTACGCGTCGATCTGCGCGGCATGGCGCAGCGCGAGGGCGATATCGTCCAGCCCGTTGAGCAGGCAATGCTGCTTGAACGGGTCGAGCATGAAAGGGATCACGTCACCGGCCGGCGTGATGACTTGCTGCGTGGCCAGGTCTACCTTCAGCCGGTAGCCCGGCGTGGCAGCCACTTCGGCAAACAGGCGGTCGACCACCTCTGGCGCCGCCACGATCGGCAGCAGGCCGTTCTTCAGGCAGTTGTTGTAGAAGATGTCGGCAAAGCTTGGCGCGATCAGCGCGCGCAGGCCGAAGTCTTCCAGCGCCCACGGCGCATGCTCGCGCGAGGAGCCGCACCCAAAGTTCTCGCGCGCCAGCAGGATCGACGCACCGCGATAGCGCGGCTGGTTCAGCACGAAATCCGGGTTCAGCGGCCGCGCGCTGCAGTCCTGCCCGGGCTCGCCGTGGTCGAGGTAGCGCCATTCGTCGAACAGGTAGGGCCCAAAGCCGCTGCGCCGGATGGATTTCAGGAACTGCTTGGGCAGGATGGCATCGGTATCGACATTGGCGCGGTCCAGCGGCGCGACCAGGCCATCGAGGGTGGTAAAGGCTTTCATTGCTCGGCTTCCTCTGCTGTTACAACGTGCGGACATCGACGAAGTGGCCCGCGACGGCGGCTGCGGCCGCCATCTGTGGGCTCACCAGGTGGGTGCGTCCGCCCGGTCCCTGCCTGCCTTCGAAATTGCGGTTCGACGTCGATGCGCAGCGTTCGCCCGCGGCAAGGCGGTCGTCGTTCATGCCCAGGCACATCGAGCAGCCCGGCTCGCGCCATTCAAAGCCCGCCGCGACAAAGACCTGATCGAGCCCCTCGGCCTCGGCCTGGGACTTGACCAGCCCCGAGCCCGGCACCACCAGCGCCTGCCGGATGCGCGGCGACACATGCCGGCCGCGCACGACTTCCGCCGCGGCGCGCAGGTCTTCTATGCGCGCGTTGGTGCACGACCCGATAAAGACCTTGTCGACCGCGACCGCTTCGATCGGCGTATTCGGCAGCAGGCCCATGTAGCGCAGCGCCGCCTCGATGCCCTTGCGCCGCACCGGGTCGCGCTCGTCGCGCGGATCGGGAATGCGGGCGCCGACGGGCACCACCATTTCCGGCGACGTCCCCCAGGTCACATGCGGGCGGATGGTGGCGGCGTCGAGCTCCACCACGGCATCGAAGGTCGCACCGGGGTCGCTGCGCAGCGTGCGCCAGTATTCGACGGCCGCATCCCACAGCCGGCCCTGCGGTGCCTGCGGGCGTCCGCGCAGGTAGTCCAGCGTGGTCTCGTCCACGGCTACCATGCCGGTGCGCGCGCCGGCCTCGATCGCCATGTTGCACACCGTCATGCGCGCTTCCATGCTCAGGCCGCGGATGGTGCTGCCGGCGAATTCGATCACATGGCCGGTCGCGCCGGCCGTGCCGATGCGACCGATCAGCGCGAGCGCGATGTCCTTGGGGGCAACACCCTTGCCCAGCTCGCCCTCGACGCGCACCAGCATCGACTTCGGCTTCTTCATCCACAGGCACTGCGCCGCCAGCACCTGCTCCACTTCCGAGGTGCCGATGCCGAACGCGAACGCCGCGAACGCGCCGTGGGTGGAGGTATGCGAATCGCCGCAGGCGATGGTCATGCCGGGCAAGGTCGCGCCCCGCTCCGGCCCCACCACATGCAGGATGCCCTGGCGCGGATCGTCCATGCCGAAGTTGACGATGCCGTTCTCCTCGCAGTTGCGGTCGAGCGCATCAACCTGCGCGCGGCTCACCGGATCGGCAATGCCCTGGCTGCGCGCGGTGGTGGGCACGTTGTGGTCGGCGGTGGCCAGCACCGAGGCGGCGCGCCATACCTTGCGCCCGTTCAGCCGCAGCCCTTCGAAGGCCTGCGGGCTGGTCACCTCGTTGACGAGGTGGCGGTCGATATAGACCAGCGCGGGGCCGCCGGCTTCCTGGTGGATCACGTGGCTGGCCCAGAGCTTGTCGAGCAGGCTCGCGGGGCGGTTGGGTTCGGTCATGATGTCTCCTTGCTTGTCCTCAATTCAGTGCTGCGGCACGCCGGCCCGCCTTTTGTTCAGGCCTGGACGTTGCGGATAGAATGCGTGCATGACGTCCGCCGCCAAACCCACCGCCCCCGCCGACCAGGACACCCCGCGCAAGCTCGAAGAAGGCCACCGCGACTACGTCGCGGCGCTGGCGCGCGGCCTGGCGGTGATCCAGGCATTTACCGACACCACGCCGGAAATGACACTGAGCGAAGTCGCCCAGGCCACCGGCATGACGCCCGCCAGCGCGCGCCGTGCCTTGCTGACGCTGCAGGCGCTGGGCTACATCGGCGCCAACGGGCGGCGCTTCGTGCTGCTGCCCAAGGTGCTGTCGCTGGGTGCCGCCTTCCTCAGCTCGATGAACCTGCGCGACATCGTCCAGCCCTTCCTGCAGGAAGTGGCCGAGCGCTTCCGCGACTCGGTCTCGCTCGCCATCCTCGACGGCGACAGCGTGGTCTACCTGGCGCATGTGCCCAGCCAGCGCCGCATCGCGTTCCGCGCCTCGGTCGGCTACCGGCTGCCGGTGCATTGCACCTCGCTCGGCCTTGCCTTGCTGGCCCATGCGCCCAAGGCCCAGCAGAACAAGGTCCTGGACCAGGCACCGTTCCAGAAATTCACGCCGAAGACGCTCAGCGATGCGGATGCGCTGCGCGCGGCGCTGGCACGCACGCTTGAACAGGGCTATGCGGTCCAGGAAGGCCAGCTCGAACTCAACGTCCTGTCGATCGCCGTGCCCGTGCGCGACCCCCAGCAGCGCGTGATCGCCGCCATCAACTGCTCCACCGAGACCGAGCGCACCAGCCCCGACGAGCTGGTCGCGACACGGCTGCCGGCACTGCGCGAGGCGGCCGCGATGATCGAGGCCGCCATCCGCCGCGCGCCCACGCTGGCGCATTCGATCCTGGCGGCCTCCTGAGCTGCGCACGACTCAGACCGCCACTGGCGCGATCCCGGGCTCGATCAACACCTCCAGCATCACCAGCTGGTAGCCGTCTCGCTCCGGATGGGGCCCGACCTCGACGATGTGGTCGTCGATGGTCGAGAAGATGCAGTCGACCGGGTTGGCGGGGTCGCCCTTGAAATAGATCTGCGAGGTCAGCGTGCGGTATCCCGGCTGCACCACCCGGTAGTGGATATGCGGCGCGCGCTGGCGGTTGCGACCCAGGCGCCGCATCAGCACGCCGACCTCGGTGTCCTCGCGCCCGATGATGTAGCCGCCCGGCCGCACGGTGAAGATCCGGAAGCCGCCTTCCGCATCGCAACGCAGCTTGCCGCGCAGGTTGTCTTCGGACTGGGAGTCGTCTTCGTTTTCGTAGCGCCCAAACTGGTTGGGCTGCCACACGATCAGCGTCGCCCCCGGCACCGGCTGGCCCGTGCGCGCATCCAGCACGCGGCCGCGCACCTCGAGCCGCTGCCCGGGCTCCTCCGCCGTCGCCAGGTGGCAGGGGTTGCTGCCTTCGGCAACCTGGTCCTTGGGGAACGGGCCGGTCACGTTCTGCGGCGTGGCTTGCGCGCCGGTGCGCGCCAGGTCCAGCGCGCGCATGGTCAGGCCCATCATGTCGCACAGCATGATCAGCTCATCCTGCGCGGCCACCCGGCCCAGCCAGGCGGCAATGCGGTAGAGCTGTGCATCGGTCAGCTGCAGCTCGTCGAGCATGGCGTGGAAATGCCGCAGCGCCACGCCGAATTGCGCCTGCAGGGCAGCGTCCGAGCCTGGCGCGCCGGTGCACATGGCGGCCAGCGCGCGCTGCAGGGTGTAGTTGTCCTGGGTGCTCATGGTTGTCTCCTTGGTTCGCGCCTATTGGCCCGTGGCTGACAGATCCACCGCGCGCGCCAGCAGTGTCCGGTCGGCCTTCAGCTTGTGCTTGGCGGGCTTGTGCGTCGGTGTGTGCGGGATCGCCTCGACGGTGGCGATATAACGCGGCAGCTTGTGCACGGCCAGGCGGCCGCGCGCCCAGTCGAGCAGTTCGGCCGCATCGGCCGACTGGCCCGGGCGGAACTGCACCGCCAGCAGGATCTCTTCCTCGCCAAGGTCCGCCGGCACGCCGATGGCCGCCGCCTCTTCCACCGCGGGGTGTTCGCCGAAAATGCGGTCGAGCTCGGCACCCGATACGTTCTCGCCCTTGCGCCGGATCACATCCTTCTTGCGCGCGACAAAGACGTAGTAGCCATCCTCGTCCTGGCGCACCAGGTCGCCGGTGGCGAACCAGCCGTCGCGGAACGCCGCCTCGGTCTGCGCCGGGTCGCGGTAGTAGCCTTGCATCAGCGTGGGCGTTCGGATCAGCAATTCGCCCTCGCCGCCGGGAGCCACCTCGCCGCCCTCGTCGTCGACGATGCGGGCCTGCGGCAGCGGCACCGCCGGATCCGGATGCGGCGAGATCAGGCCCATGGTGCCGAGCTTGTGCGGGCCGTCGAACGGATTGGCGATCACCCCCGGGATCTCGGTCATGCCGTAGCATTCGATCAGACGCGGCACGTGGAACTCCTGCTTCATCACGCGCACCATTTCCTCGGTCTGCGGCGCGATGAACATCTTGGTGATGCGGTGAGCGGGCACGAACTCGGCCCGCGGGCGCCGGGCCAGGATGCTGCCGGCCGCTGCCACCAGGTTCACCTCCGTCGCGCCGGTCTCGGCGGCAAAGCGCCAGAACGACGACGCCGAGAACCTGCGCATCAGCACCAGGCAGCCGCCGCATGCCAGCGCCCCGCCCACCGAGTACATCAGCGCATTGATATGGAACAGCGGCATCACGCACATCACGCGCTCGTCGGGCTGCAGCTGCAGCCGGCCGACGAAGGCTTCGGCGGTCAGCACATAGCCGCGGTGGCTGTGCATCGCACCCTTGGGAAAGCCCGTGGTGCCGGAGGTATAGATGATCAGCGCGGTGTCCCGCTCGCTGCCGTGGTCGGCAAGTTCGTCGGCAAACTCACCGGTGTCCGCCGCCATCGACTGCGCCAGCGTCGGCACGCCATGGTCGCCGGGCTCGTTGGCGCACAGCCAGACTTCGCCGCCGAGCGCGCGGGCAATGGCCGCGCCGGTTGCCAGCGTGGCCGGCGCGCACACCAGCCCGCACACCTGCGCATGCCCGAACACGTACAGCGCCTCGTCCAGGCGGTATTCCGGGTTGGCCGGCACCATGGTCGCGCCCAGGCGCGCCAGCGCGAACATCAGCACGACCGTGGACGGATGGTTGGCGGACAGCACGCCGACGCGGTCGCCGCGGCGCACATGCATGGCGTGCGCCAGCCATTGCGCGGCCCCTGCGATCCGCGCATCGAGCTCGCGATAGCTCCAGGCCTGGCCCTCGAACAGCAACGCCGGCTTGTCCGGATGCGCCGCCACGCGAGCCGCGAGGAAACCGGTCAGCGTGAAGTCGTGCGCCGGGTACTGCCGGAGCACGTCGAGCGGCGCCATCGTGCCGATGTGGCTGGCGGGCGCGTTCATGATGCTTGCGCCGGCGCGGCGCTGTAGGCAATGGCGTGTTCGGCGGCCTCGGCCAGGATGAAGCCGATGGGCTGGCGGCGCTCCTCCTGCAGGTGGGCGATCAGGCTGGCCACGCGCGCCAGCAGCGGCACGCCCTTGAGCGCGGTGGCGGGATAGCCGGCGTCCAGCAGGACCGCGGGGATCGCGCCCGAAACATTGAGCGGGAGGGGCTTGCTGTAGTGCTCGGGCACGGCGGCGGCTACCGCTTCCAGCGCGGCCACGTGGTCGCCCGCGATGCCCCGCTCACGCGCGATGGCCAGCAGCCGGTGCGCGCGCGGATCCCCTAGCTTGTGCGTCGGATGGCCAAAGCCAGGCAGCGGCTTGCGCGCCTGGCGCACGGCCCGGACCACGGAGTTGGCGCTTTCGGCCAGCGTGCCGTGTTCCCGGCCGGCAAGCACTTCCGCGAGCAGCTGGCCCGCGCTTTCCGATGCGCCAAGGATCACCGAGCCGCAACCCAGCACGCCAGCCGCCACTGCGCCCTGCAACGCATCCGGCGCCGCGGCCAGCGTCATGCGCGCGGCCTGCACCGAGGGGACCAGGCCATGCTCGGCGATCGCGACGAGGCAGGCATCGGTGATCGCCACCAGCTTTGCGTCAGGCTCGCGGCCGGTGAGCAGGAACAGGAAGTAGGCAGTGAAGCCAGTCTTGCCGATCAGGGCCTCGCTCAGGTCTTTGCCATGTACCGACACGCCGTGGATATCCACCTGCGCGATGCTGGTCTGCCCGGCTGCCCGGGGGTGTTTCGTCTCCGCCACGTCGTCTCCCTTTTTTGCGCTGTGCGCAATCAAATGCGATATGCGAATTATTTTAGGTGGAGGTGCGAGGCTCCGCAAGAACGGTAAACCCGCACCAACCATCGTCCGCGTGCGGCCGGCACTGCCCTTCGGCGTGCAGGACCGCTTGCCAGTCAGGCGCCATCCGTGAACGGGTCTGTGTTGCCGATGCTTGCGAGGGCGCCGTCGGTGAACAAATCCACCTGGCGCGCTGCGCCGTCGGTGAACGGATCCATTTGGCGCGCGCCATCCGTGAACGGATCCGCCTTGCGTACGGCGATCCGGCGAAACTGCTCGTCAGCCAGGCGGCCCGACTGCGAACGCTGCAATGCCTGAGCGACATGCCCACCGTTCGTGTAGACCTCGGGGGCACGCACCGCGGCTTGCGCTCCGGCCGCCATCACTACCAGCAGGGCTGCGCCAATCGATGCTTTTTTCATCACATACTCCTTTTCCATTTGAGAAGAACTTGTGTCAGGCGGGGCACTTGCCGCGCGCCTCTCACGGTCCAAATATAGTAAAACCGTACCGTACGGTACTAAATTAATCAGAAGGTATCAATCAAAGTTTTTGAAGAACGGTGCGACGGCCTGGCGGCCGCTGGCATCACACCGGCATTTGGTAGACTGCGCGAGGCGCCAGCGCCCGTCCCTTGTCACTCCCGGCTACCCGATGGCATCACCCGCAAGCGTTACCGACAACTCTGCGCACCGCCCGCCCCAGCGCATGACGCGCCGTGGCGAAGAGAAGCGCGCGCTGATCCTGAGCACCGCCGCCGACATGTTTCTCGAGCACGGCTACGACGGCGTCAGCCTGGACGACATCGTCAAGGCGTGCGGGGGCTCCAAGACCAACGTCTACAGCTTTTTCGGCGGCAAGGACGGTTTGTTCGTGGCGGTGGTGGAGCGGCTGTGCGACCGCTTCCTTGAAAAGACCGAGAAGAGCGTGGATGTGTCGCACTGCGAGGCGGCGGAGGGGCTCGACAAGATCGCCCACAGCTTCCTGCAGTCGTTGCTGGAGGAACGCCACCTGGCCTTCCTGCGGTTGATCTTTGCCGAATCGCGGCGTTTTCCGGCCTTGGGTAACGCCTGGTATACGCGCGGCCCGGCGGCGACCTGCGCCTATGTGGCGGCCTTCCTTGACAGCCAGCAGGCGAGAGGCGCGCGGCTTTCGGCCAGCCCGGAGGTCAGCGCCCGGCTGTTCCATGGCATGGTGCTGGCCAGCGTGCTGCACCGTACGCTGGCCACCGGCATCCGTCCGGACGACACAGAGATCGATGCGCTGGTGCGTGACGCCATTGCGGTGATCGTGCCGGCCGTCGATGCCGGCGCGCCGTCGGCTGTGCCCGGAAGCGGTAGCCCCGGCGCTGCGGGGACAGGCGCGCAGGGCTAGAAGCTCGCGGCAAGCCCGAACGACACCCCCGAGACGTTGTTCCCGAAGACATAGCGCACCACCGCGCGGATCCGGGTCACGAACACTTCGTGGGCGCTGGTGTCGAGTTCCAGGCCGGTGCCCAGCGTGGTGAGGTAGTTGAACCCTAGCGCACCCGCCTGGTTGCCGAGGTAATGCGAGTGCGACAGCTCCAGCACGTAGCGCACCGGCCGGTCGAGCGCGCGCAACCCGGTTGGCGCGCGCCAGCGCGCGTACAGGCTGGCGGTCTGCGCGACGGACGAGGCCTCCAGGCCGGACGAGTCGCCGAAGCTGCGCAGGTAGATGTTGGTATATCGCAGTTCCACGTCGATATCGCGGTTGTCGCGGTGGCTTTCCCAGTCGAGCATCACCGATCCGCCCAGGCCATAGGCATTCATGACGCCGTCGTCGAGGAAGGCGATGTCGCGCCCGGTCTTGTGCTCGACCGCGAACTGGGCGATGGACAGGTCGCTGGCGACGCGGCCCAGCGAAGCGTTGAAGATGGGGCGGAACACCAGCTCCTTGCTTGGGATCAGCGGAAAATCCCAGCCGACGCCAACGGTGCCGGCGAAGGTGTTCCACTTGGCCGGCAGCGTGCGGGATTCCAGCCCGTTGGAGGCAACAAAGGCGGGGTCGTAGCGGTTGTAGGCGATCGACCCTTCCAGATAGAGCGGAAACGACTGGCTCAGCGTAAAGCCCCCGCCGAGCTGCCACAGGGTCAGGTCAGGGTTGTCGGTGCTGGCACTGCTGATGGAAAGCGAGCTGGACGCCAGGTCCGGTACGACCGCAAACGACATCAGCGTCAGCACCGCACTGGCGTGCTTCTGCACATTGGTGCCGACCACGCGAAACGCCGGCTCGGTCTGCGCCAGCGCGGGCACCGGCGCGGCCGCAAGGCCGGCCAGCAACGTCAACACCAGGGGGCCTTGCGCTCGCATCGATTCCCTCATCCGGTCCTGGGCCATTGCACGCTGCATCAGCATCGTGACAACAGCGTCATCGGCAGCGGGTCCAGGCTGGCGGACCGCGCGTCACGCTTTCTGGGGGCCATGGTGGCGGAAGTGCCGCGTCGGCAGAAGTGAATCTTCTTGCCGCGGAATTAAAGGAAATGAAAGACGCCTGAAACCGGTGTGCGCGGCCGCGACGGTGCGCTTGTAGGAGCAATTCCGGCGTCTCATCGGCGCCTGCCCGACAGCGCCAAGCCTGGCCGCTGCCTAGACTGGCCTTGTCGCCACAAGCCCGCCCAGGCCAGCATGTGCGGCATACGTCGCGCTGGGCCCCGACCGGGCCGGCGCTTCCGACCCTAACCCTGGAGGTATTCCATGGATCCGAAACAACCCGCTCGCCATACCCGAATCGCCAGCGTGATTGCGGCAGGCCTGGCAGGCCTCAGCTGCGCCGCGGCCATCGCACAGACCGCCACGCCTGCCACCCCCGCCACGCCGGCAACCCCCGCCGCGCAGGGCATGCCGGCAACGCCCGCAACCCCTGCAACGCCTGCCGTGCCGGCCACCGCGGCCAGCCCCGCCGGCCAGGGCACCGCTCCCGGCGTGACCCAGATCCAGCCGCCGAAGGACCCGCTGGTCGAGCGTCGCGAGGCGCGCCGCGAGGCTGCCGCCGAATACAAGGCGAAGAAAAAGGCCGCCAAGGGCGAATACAAGGACGAAGTCGGCGCGGCCAAGCAGGAACGCAAGGTCGAGAACAAGGCTGCGGACGCAGCGGCCCGCCAGGAAATGACCGCGCCCAAGCAGTGACGCAGCGGTCGCGGCGCACACCGCCGCCCCAATGCAAACGGGCCCCGCGGGGCCCGTTTTGCCGTGTCAGTCGGCCAGTCCGCTGGCGTCGATATAGCCCAGCGCTTCGGTAACGGCGCGCCGCGCCTTCAGCACGTAGCAGACCCGCCGCTCCTGGATCGACAGCGCCAGCACGTCGGCTTGCACCAGCTCCGAGAACACGTGGCCGGCGCGCCCCAGGCTCAGTCGCGCCACCTGCGCCAGCTCGGAGGCCGGCAGCCCGGCCTCGCCGGCGTCGAGCAGCGCGCGGCAGATGCGGATGCGCGCGGGTTCGGTCATCAGCGCCAGCGTCAGGGTACTTTCCTGGGTCTCCATGATCACACCTCGGTCCGGGCACGGCACCCCGGCCGGGCGATACGCGGCGGCGGGGGCGATGCGGGGGTCACTCTTGCCCGCGCTGCCTGGCGCGCGCGGTTTTCCCCGTTCTACGCGGCTCGCCCCGCAAAGGCAATAGGTGCTGCCACGGCCGGGCGGACACTGGCGCGATTACAACAGCGCCAGTGCACCGCCTGGCCGCGCTCAGGCCATCACAAACGGCAATTGCCGCTGGCGCTTGCCGGTCAGCGTGAACAGCGCATTGGCCACCGCCGGCGCGATCGGCGGCACGCCGGGTTCGCCCAGCCCGGTGGGGTTGTCCTGCGACGGCACGAAGAACACGTCCACCACCGGCGCGTCGGTGATGCGCGGCGGCGGATAGTCGGGGAAGTTGCTGTTCTTCACCGCGCCGTTCTCGATCTCGATGGCAAACCCGGGCCGGGTCATGGCCAGCCCGAACACGCAGGCACCCTGGATCTGGGCTTCCGCCGACAACGGATTGACCACGCGGTTGGCATGCACGCCGGCGGTGACGCGATGCACGCGCGGCTCGCCCTTCACCACCGAGACGTCGACCACATACGCCACCACGGTGCTGAACGACTCATGCACCGCCACGCCCCAGGCATGTCCCTTGGGCAGCTTGCGCTTGCCGTAGCCGGACTTGTCCACCGCCAGTTGCAACGCGGCGCGATGGCGCGCGTGCTTCTTTTCGTCGAGCCGCGCCAGGCGGAATGCCACCGGGTCTTGCTTGGCGGCGGCGGCCATCTCGTCGGCCAGCGTTTCCTTGACGAAGGCGGTATGCGTATTGCCGACCGAGCGCCACCACAGCACCGGCACGTCCACCTGCGGGTGGTGCACCGACATCTGCAGCGGCAGGTCGTAGTCGTTCTCGACTATGCCCTCGGTCATGGTGGCATCGACGCCGTTCTTGACCATGAACGGCTCGAACGGCGTGCCCTTCAGGATCGACTGGCCGACGATGGTGTGCTGCCAGCCCATCACCTTGCCCTGCGCGTCCAGGCCGATGTGGGCGCGGTGCAGATGCAGCGGGCGGTAGTAGCCGCCGCGGATATCGTCCTCGCGGCTCCACACCACCTTGAGCGGCTCGGTGTGTCCCGCGGCGACCCAGGCCTTGAGCACGTTGGCCGCCTCGACGATGTAGTCGGAGGTCGGCACCGCGCGCCGGCCGAAGCCGCCGCCGGCCATCATGGTGTTGAGCACCACCTTGTCCGGCGCCAGCCCGAGCGTGCGCGCCACCGCGGCCTGGTCGACGGTCTGGAACTGCGAGCCCACCCAGACCTTGACCGACTGCACCTTGCCGCCGGCCACCTCCGGCTGCAGCGTGCAGTTCAGCGGCTCCATCGGCGCGTGCGCCAGGTACGGGAAGCGGAAGTCGGCCTCGATCTTGCGCGGCGCACGCTGGATCGCCGCGGCAATATCGCCCTCACCCGCGCGCGCGACCGTGCCCGGCTGGCCGGCCAGCTTCGCATATTCATCGAACAAGGCCTGCGACGATACTTTGGAGCCGGCGTCCTCCCACTGGACCTCGAGCGCATCGCGGCCCATCTTGGCGGGCCAGTAGCCGCTGGCGATCACGGCCACGCCGCTGCCGCCGCGGTCGACCGGAACCTGCAGCACGCCGCGCACGCCCTGCACCGCACGGGCCTTGTCGGCGCTGAAGCTCTTTACCTTGCCGCCGAAGCGCGGCGGCCGCGCCACCACCGCCACCACCATGCCCTTGAGCTGCGTGTCGATGCCGAACGGCGTGGTCGCTTCCATCTTGCCGCGCGCATCCAGCCGCGGCGTGGGCTTGCCGACGATGCGGAACTGCGCCGGATCCTTCAGCGTGACCTGCTGCGGCACCGGCAGCGCCATCGCCGCCGGCGCCAGTTCGCCAAAGGTGGCGCGCTGGCTGCCGGACGTGATCACGCCCTGCTCGACCTTGCAGCTGGCCGGGTCGACCTTCCAGCGCTGCGCCGCGGCCGCAACCAGCATCGCGCGGGCACGCGCGCCCAGTTCGCGGTACTGCTGGAACGAGTGGTTCAGCGCGGTGGAACCGCCGGTCATCTGCATGCCGAAGCCGGGGTCCTTGTACGGATCGCCCGCCGGGGCCAGTGCCGCGCGCACATTGCGCCAGTCGGCATCCAGCTCTTCGGCCAGCGCCATCGGCAGCGCGGTATGCACGCCCTGGCCGAATTCGAGCCGGTTCACCGCCACCGTCACGGTGTTGTCGGGTGCGATGATCAGGAACGCCTGCGGCGCTGCCGGCGGCGCCTTGGGCTTGGCGCCCTCCTGGGCCTGCGCCAGCGGTGCCACGCCCAGCGCCAGCCCGCCGCCGGCCAGGCCGGTCAGCTTCAAGAAACTGCGGCGGTCCAGCGTCGCCACGCCGGCGTCGGCACGCGCTTCGCCGCTGTTGCCTGCCTGGCCGCCAGCCAGGGCTTCGATGCCTCGGATACGCATATCGGTTCCTCCCGCTCAGGCCAGCGCACGGGCGGCGTCTTTGATCGCCGCGCGGATGCGCTGGTACGTGCCGCAGCGGCACAGGTTGCCGGCCATGGCCTGGTCGATGTCGGCGTCGGTGGGCCGCGGCTTGCTGCGCAGCAGGCCGACGGCGCTCATCACCTGGCCGTTCTGGCAGTAGCCGCACTGCGCGACATCGTGCTTGAGCCAGGCGTCGATCACGGCGCGCCCGACGCGGTCGGCGCCGATGCCTTCGATGGTGGTGATGCGTGCCCCGGCGACCGCCGAGGCCGGCGTCACGCAGCTGCGCGTGGCCTGGCCGTTGACGTGCACGGTGCAGGCACCGCACGCGGCCATGCCGCAGCCGAACTTGGTGCCGGTCATTTCGAGGTTGTCGCGCAGCGCCCACAGCAGCGGCGTGGACGGGTCCACGTCGACTTCACGGGTCTTGCCGTTGACGTTGATGGAGAGGGTGGTCATTTGGGGGACACTCCTTGGGTACGTTGCCCGCTGGTCATTGCCTGTGCGCCGCAGCCTGGCGCAACGGACAAGTGAGGATAGTGCAATTTGCGGCACCTTGCCGGACACTTTGCGCACTAACGTGCCCGTCATCGCCGGTTGCACGAACTTTGTGCAACGAACGGCTGTCCCTCATGGATTGCCTTGCCATCCCGACGGGATTCCGGTGTGATCGGATTCCCGCCGCTGAAACAGTGCCATCGACTATTCCAGAAAATTCGTTTCCCGCAGCCGGCACGGCCTCGGCTCCGAACACCGCTGCCGCGCCCGGCACGACCGCCTTGCCAGCGGCCCGCACTCGCACCGCATCGTCACCTTCGATAGCGCGGCTCGACAGCATCCAGGCCCTGCGCGGACTGGCCGCCGCCATGGTGGTGCTCTACCACTCCGGGCTCACGCTGGGCGGTGCCAACGCGCCGGTGCTGAACTGGCTGACCCACAACGTGATCAAGCGCGGCCATGTCGGCGTCGATGTGTTCTTCGTCATCAGCGGCTTCATCATCGCCTGGGTCGCGGTGCTGGCGCGGCCCCGGCCGGAGCGTCCGCTCAGCTTCATGGTCCGGCGCCTGTGCCGGCTGGCGCCGCCGTACTGGACCATGTCGGCCATCCATGCGCTGCTGCTCAACCCGGTCACGCCGGCGCTGTTCGCCGCGTCGCTGGCGTTCCTGCCGACATCCACCAGCCATGCGCCCTACTACGGCTATCCGGCGCTGTACGTGGGCTGGTCGCTCAACTACGAACTGGCGTTCTACGCGGTGTTTGCGCTCGGGCTGCTGCTGGCCGGGCGGCGCGCGCTGCTGGTGGTGCTGGGGGTGTTCGCGCTGCTCACGCTGGTGCTGCCGTGGTGGCGCTTCGGCACGCTGGTGGCCGATCCCGCCCAGGGCTATGCGTTCGCTTCACCGTGGCTGGCCATGGTCAGCAATCCGCTGGTGCTCGAATTCCTGCTGGGCTGCGGGCTGGCATGGGCCTACGCGCGCTGGCGCCACTTGCTGACGCCGGCGTCCGCGCTGTCAATGCTGGCAATCGGCAGCGCGGCGTTCGCGCTGTCGCTGCCGCTGGTGGGACCGGATTTCAGCCTGGCGGGACGCGGCTTGCCGGCGGCGCTGCTGGTGGCCGGGGTGGTCGCCGCCGAGCACACCGGCATGCTGCGCGTGCCGCGCGCGTTGATCTGGCTGGGCGAGCTGTCCTACGCCCTCTACCTGACCCATCCCACCGTGATCGAAGCGGTCAAGCGCCTGATGCCCGAGCTGGGCGCGGACCAGACCGCCATGCAGTTGCTGCGCTTTGCCATCGACGCCGGCCTGGCGCTGGCGCTGGCCTGGCTGCTGCACCGCTGGGTCGAGCTGCCCGGCATCGCGGCCGGGCGCCGGCTGGCACGCGGCTAGCGTTGCGGCAGACCGGCCAGGAACAGGTACAAGGCGGTCAGTTCGGTATCGTTCATGCGCCCGAAGGAATCGAACGGCATCACCCGGCTGAGCGCGGTGCCGTCGGGCCGCTTGCCGCTGCGCATCATCTCGATGAACGCCGCAGGCTCGCGGTAGCGCGCCATGGCGCCGCCGGGCACCGGGCGCAGGTCGGCGGCCGCGGGCCAGTCGGGCGGCGCCCCAGGGATCTTGCCGCCCCGGAACGCCGGCCCGTGGCATCCCAGGCAGACATTGGCCACATAGGCGCCATAGCGCGGCGTCGGCTCGGGCGCCATCGCTGCCTGCGCCGGCAGGCTGTGGTCGATCTTCGAAGCCGCGTCCTGCACCACCCCCACGCCATACAGCGCGCGCACCAGCCATGGCATGGTGATCTCGGCGGGCGCGCCCATCGCCGCGGGCAGGCTGCGCAGGTAGCCGATCAGCGCGCCGAGGTCCTCGTCGCTGAGGCGGTTGTAGTCTTCGCTGGGCATGACCTGCAGCGGGCGCAGCGAGGGCGCCACGCCATGGCGGATGCTGCGCACCCAGTCCACCGGCTGGTAGGCGGCGATGGCCGGGTTGGCGCGGGTCAGGTCCGGCGCGCGCACACGCAGGCCGCCGGGGTCGTCGATCACCTGCTTGCCGCCCCCGCCGGCGCCATGGCATTCCATGCAGCCGCGCGATTCATACAGGTACTTGCCGTGGGCGATCGCGGCGGGATCCTCGCGGATGGCAACGGGGGCGACCGGGACTTCCACCACGCGCTGTGCCTTGCGCTCCCCGACCCATGCCGCGCCGTACGCCGCCGCGGCCACCACGACGGCCGTGCCGGCAAGCCCCCATGCCGCCATCCGCAGAACCCGCGCCATTTGCCTTCCCCTGTCCGCCGCACTGGATGCCGCAGCTTGCGGCCAGTGCCCCGGGGGCTGTCGGTGGGAAAGGCAACATAGCGCAGCGCCGGCGGCGTTCAGGCCAGCCCGGCCGGGGCGCGGTCGATGAAGCCGGTCATGCGCGCCAGCCGGCCGTCGGCCGACACCGTGGCAAAGTCGGTGCCGACCACCAGCGCCGCTTCGCCGGCGGGGCCCAGCTCCCAGGTAAAGCGCAGGTGCTCCCCGTGCGCATCGACCGGGCTCACCCGGGTAAAGCGGAAACCGGGAAACTTCGCCTGCACCGCGGCGATCATCGCATCGATGCCGGCATGGCCGTCGCCCCGCATCAGCGGATCGACATAGCACGCCGTTTCCGTCCACGCCGCCGCGATCAGCTCGCGCCGGCGCGCGGCATCGGTCTCGTTCCAGGCGGCGAGGTAGCGGTCGGCAAGGGTGGCGGCGTGTTCAGCCTGGTGGGACTGGGTGGCAGCGGACATGGCATTCTCCTTGGGGGTTGGTGGTCAGGCTCTCGGGGCCTGGCGTCAGGCCATGGCTGCATGATCGGCGCGGGGGCGCGGCGGCGCGATTACCGGGGAGGTTATCGGAAGGCAGATCGGCGAGGCATGCGGCAGCCCGGACCGGCCGGCTCGCGCCGGAATTGCATCCCCTACCAAAAAATCGCCCCCAACACCAGAGGCAAGTAACCCCCAACCTGCCCCCTGTCCTGCCGATGGCCACGCGCTTATCCTCGCTACATTGCCCCTACGCTGGGCGGCAGTCTGTCCGGGCGTTCCGGGGGCATGCCGCCGGGCCGCGCCGGGCATGCCGCCTCCCTCCCACCGCATCGCACCGCCTTTGCCTCGATCTCGTCCATGACGCCCGATACGGCCCCGCCGAGCCACCCGGCCGCTCCAGCCCCTTCCGCCGCGCCGCGCCGATGGCTGCCCTTGCTGCTGGCCGGCGCCTGCTATTTCGTGCTGGCGGCGGCGGCGCTTTGGCTGGCGCGGCTGCCCGGTACCGTGGCCTCGGTGTGGCTGCCCAACGCGTTCGGGCTGGGCCTGCTGCTGCAGCGGCCGCGCGCGGAGGCGCCGTGGCTGCTGGCCGGCATGCTGGTGGCCAGCGTGCTGGCCAACCACGGCGCCGGCGACAGCGTCGGCACGGCGCTGCTGCTGACCGGGGCCAACCTGGCGGAGATACTGTCCGCGCTGCTGCTGTTGCGCCTGCTGGACCGGCATGGCGTGACCGGACGCCACGGCCCGCTGGCCGCGTTCGCGGTGATGCTGGCGGTCGGCGGCATCCTGGCGCCGACGGTCGGTGCCACCGCCGGCGCGGCGGCCATCGCCGCGGTCGCGGGCAGCCGCTTCGCGCCGGTGTGGTGGACCTGGTGGCAGGCCAGCGCGCTGGGTATGGCGCTGCTGCTGCCGCTGATGCTGTCGATGACCGCGGTGCGCGTGCGCGCCGCCGCGGCGCGGCCGATGCTGGCGCCGCAGGCGGGCGCGCTGGCGCTGAGCCTGGCCATCGGCACCCTGGCGCAATGGCAGGGGCACGACCCGTTCGCCGCGATGTCGCTGCCGCTGGTGCTGCTGGCGCTGGCCGGCAACCCCTTTGCCACCGCGCTGCTGGCGCTGGTGGCCACGCTGTGCCTGCAGGCGCTGATGCTGCTGTCGCACCGCCATGAAGCGGTGCCGCTGTCGGCCGCGGTGATCATGGTGCTGCCGGTCTGCATCGCCTACCTGACCGAGCAGAACCGGCACGGCCGCGCCAGCCTGCGCAGCAGCGACAAGCGCTTTCGCCAGGCCATGGAGCATTCGGCCATCGGCATGGCGCTGGTCGACATGGACGGCCGCTGGCAGACCGTCAACCGCGCCATGATCGAGCTGCTTGGCTACAGCGCGGCCGAACTGCGCGAGCTGAGCTACCAGCAGCTGACCCATCCCGACGACCTGACCGGCGACCTGCGCCAGGTCGCCAACCTGTTGTCCGGCAAGGTCGAGGCCTATCGCCTGGAGAAGCGCTACCGCCACAAGGACGGCCACTACCGCTGGGTGCTGCTGGCGGTTTCGCTGGTGCGCGACGAACAGACCGGCGAGCCGCAGCACTTCATCACGCAGGTGGAAGACATCCACGCGCGCAAGCTGGCGCAGCAAGAGCTGGAACGGTTGTCGCGGCGCATCCAGCTGGCGGTCGAAGCCGGCGGCGTGGGCATCTGGGAATGGGACCTGGCCAGCGCCGGCATCACCTGGGATGCGCGCATGCATGCGCTGCACGGCACCGACCCGGCCGGCGGCGCGCCGCTGTCGGAGCAATGGATTGCGCTGCTGCACCCCGACGATGCCAGCCGCGTGCGTGGCGAGATGCGCCGCGCCATCCGCGGCGAGGCCGCGTTCGACACCGAATACCGCATCGTGCGCCCGGGCGGCGAGGTGCGCCACGTGCGCGCCATGGCGATGGTGGCCCGCGGCGCCGACGGCGCCGCCCACGCGCTGGTCGGCACCAACTGGGACACCACCGACCAGCGCCGGCTGACCGAGGCGCTGTTCGAGGAGAAGGAACGCCTGCATATCACGTTGCGCTCGATCGGCGATGCGGTGATCTGCACCGACGCCACCATGCACGTGACCTTCATGAACCCGATCGCGGAACAGCTGACCGGCTGGACCATGGCCGCCGCCACCGGGCTGCCGCTGGAACGGGTCTTCCGCATCCTCGACGAGAGCACCGGCGAGCCCATCCCGAGCCCGGTCGAGGCCTGCCTGCGCACGCTGACGCCGGCCTACCTGCAGGAGGGCGCGGTGCTGCAGAGCCTGACCGGCGAGCGCCACGACGTGCAGGACTCGGCCGCGCCGGTGCTGACCGCGCGCGGCGAGGTGCTGGGCGCGGTGCTGGTGTTCCAGGACATCACCGCAGCGCGCGCGCTGCAGCGCGAGCTGGCGCGCTCGGCCATGCACGATGCGCTGACCGGCCTGCCCAACCGCACCTGGTTCGAGAAGCGCCTGCGCGAGTCGTGCGACGCCGCGCGGCTGCATGGCCATCGCGCGGCGCTGTGCTTTATCGACCTGGACCGCTTCAAGATCGTCAACGACACCGCCGGCCACGGCGCCGGCGACGTGCTGCTGCGCGAGCTGGGCTACATGATCCGCAACCATGTGCGACCGGACGACGTGCTGGCGCGCCTGGGCGGCGACGAGTTCGCGCTGCTGCTCAAGGACTGCACCGTCGACCAGGCCGAGCAGGTCTGCCAGGGCGTGATCGACGCCATCCGCGGGCGCCGCTTCCCGTGGGAGGGGCGCGTGTACGACGTCGGCGCCAGCATCGGCATCGCCGCCATCGACCTCGACGTGCCGCCGGTCAGCGAGCTGATGAGCCGTGCCGACGTGGCCTGCTATGCGGCCAAGGCCGCGGGCCGCAGCCGGGTCTCGGTCTACCGCCGCGACGAGAGCGACGCGCGCCGCCACCACCGCGAGCTGGAAGTCGCCGCCGGCATCCATTCGGCGCTGGAAGCCAACCGCTTCCGCCTGTTCGCGCAGGAGATCCGCGCGCTGCAGCCGGAACCGGGCGAAGACGGCAGCGGCCACCGCCATATCGAGATCCTGGTGCGCATGGTCGACGAGCACGGCGAACTGATCCTGCCCGGCGCCTTTATTCCCGCCGCCGAGCGCTACGACCTGATGGGCCATGTCGACCGCTGGGTCATCCGCAACGTGCTGCGCGGCTACGGCGAGCGGCTGCGCGCGGTGCCGGGGCTGTCGGTATCGATCAACCTGTCGGCCAACTCGCTGGGCGAGCCCTTCCTGCTGCCGTTCCTGCATGCCGAGCTCGAAGCCAGCGCGCTGCCCGCCGATCGCATCCGTCTGGAGATCACCGAAACCGCGCTGATCAACAACATGGCGGCGGCCAACCGCCTGGTGGCGGAGATGCGGCGCGCCGGCTGCACCGTGTCGCTGGACGACTTCGGCTCGGGCCTGTCGTCGTTCGCCTACCTGAAGCAGTTTCCGGTGGACTTCCTCAAGATCGACGGCAGCTTTATCCGGCAGCTCGCCGACAACGCGGTGGACCGCGAGATCGTCAGCTCGATCAACGACATCGGGCACCGGCTGGGCGTGCGCACGGTGGCGGAATGGGTCGAGGACGAACGCACCCTCGATGCGCTGCGCGCGATCGGCGTGGATTACGCGCAGGGCTATGCGATCGGGCGGCCGGTGGCGCTGGACGTATTCCTGGCCGGATACGCGCAGCGCAACGCGCAGGCCTCATAGCCCGCCGGACTGCCCACGCAGCGGCCGTGATACATTCGGCGCCTGTCCGCGTGGCCACCTGGCCGCCTGGCCGCCTGGCCGAAACCAAGGGGAACCCGTTGTCGCTCGTGTCCGACCCGATGCCGGCGCCGCTGTATGCGCGCGTCAAGCAGCACATCAGCAGCCGGATTGCTGACGGCAGCTGGCCGCCCCATCACCGCGTGCCGTCCGAGACCGAGCTGGTCGAGGCGCTCGGCGTCAGCCGCATGACCGTGCACCGCGCGCTGCGCGAGCTGACCGCCGAGGGCATGCTGGTGCGGCTGCAGGGCGTCGGCACCTTCGTTGCCGAACCCAAGCGGCGCACCGCGCTGTATGCCGTCAACAATATCGCCGACGACATCGCCGCGCGCGGGCACCGCCATCGCGCCCGCGTGGTCAGCCTGGCGGCCGAGCGCGCGGGTCCGGCGCAGGCCGCGGCACTGGAGGTCGCACTGGAGGCGCGGGTGTTCCATTCGGTGATCGTCCACTACGAGGACGACGTGGCGATCCAGCTGGAAGACCGCTATGTCAACGCCGCGGTCGCCCCGGACTACCTGGCGCAGGATTTCACCAGCGAAACCCCTTACCAGTACCTGTCGCGCATCGCCCCGCTGACCGAGGGCGAGCACGTGGTCGAGGCCGTGCTGGCGCTGGCGGAAGAGTGCGAACTGCTCGCCATCGAACGCGGCGAGCCGTGCCTGCTGATCCGCCGCCGCACCTGGTCCGCCGGCCGGGTGGTGACGTCGGTGCGGCTGGTGCATCCCGGTTCGCTGCATCGGCTGGAAGGCCGGTTCACGTCCTGATCCTTGCAGCGGCCGGCGCGCTGGCCCTTACGCTGCGCGGATCGTGATCACGACCACCGTCGCCGCGCTGCCTCTCGGGTCCAGGTAATCGAGCAGGCGGTTCTACGCCGACTGCCGCCGGTCGCGCGCGCATAAGCGCCTCAAACGACACAACGGCAACGAACGCCCTTCGGGAATACCCCGATTCAACCCAACTTGTATATACAGGAATATACATGCCTATGCGTTGACCCAAAGCGCGCGTTCCAGATCCGCAAGACCGAAGGAGTTTCCCGTGACCCAGACCCCGACCCAATCCACGCGTTTCCGCGACACCGAAATCCGCGCCCCGCGCGGCACCACGCTGACGGCGAAAAGCTGGCTGACCGAAGCGCCGCTGCGCATGCTGATGAACAACCTCGATCCCGAGGTCGCGGAGAACCCGAAGGAACTGGTGGTCTACGGCGGCATCGGCCGCGCCGCGCGCAACTGGGAATGCTATGACCGCATCGTCGAAGCCCTGACCCGCCTGGAAGACGACCAGACCCTGCTGGTGCAATCGGGCAAGCCGGTCGGCGTGTTCCGCACCCACCGCGACGCCCCCCGCGTGCTGATCGCCAACTCCAACCTGGTTCCCCACTGGGCCAACTGGGAACACTTCAACGAGCTCGACGCCAAGGGCCTGGCCATGTACGGCCAGATGACCGCCGGCAGCTGGATCTACATCGGCAGCCAGGGCATCGTCCAGGGCACGTATGAAACCTTCGTCGAAGCCGGCCGCCAGCACTACCACGGCGACCTGAAGGGCCGCTGGGTGCTGACCGCGGGCCTGGGCGGCATGGGCGGCGCGCAGCCGCTGGCCGCGACGCTGGCCGGCGCCTGCTCGCTCAATATCGAATGCCAGCAGAGCCGCATCGATTTCCGCCTGAAGACCCGCTACGTCGACGAACAGGCCACTGACCTGGACGACGCGCTGGCCCGCATCGACCGCTACACCTCGCAAGGCAAGGCGATCTCGATCGCGCTGTGCGCCAACGCCGCCGAAGTGCTGCCCGAACTGGTGCGCCGCGGCGTGCGCCCCGACATGGTCACCGACCAGACCAGCGCGCACGACCCGCTCAACGGCTACCTGCCCGCCGGCTGGAGCTGGGACGAATACCGCGAGCGCGCCCAGCGCGAGCCGGCCGTGGTGGTGAAGGCCGCCAAGGCCTCGATGGCCGCGCATGTGCAAGCCATGCTGGATTTCCAGAAGCTGGGCGTGCCGACCTTCGACTACGGCAACAACATCCGCCAGATGGCCAAGGAAGAAGGCGTGGCCAATGCCTTCGACTTCCCCGGCTTCGTGCCCGCGTATATCCGCCCGCTGTTCTGCCGCGGCATCGGCCCGTTCCGCTGGGCCGCGCTGTCGGGCGATCCGCAGGACATCTACAAGACCGACGCCAAGGTCAAGGAACTGATCCCCGATGACGAGCACCTGCACCGCTGGCTCGACATGGCGCGCGAGCGCATCAGCTTCCAGGGCCTGCCGGCGCGCATCTGCTGGGTCGGCCTGGGCCTGCGCGCCAAGCTGGGCCTGGCGTTCAACGAGATGGTCCGCAGCGGCGAGCTGTCGGCGCCGGTCGTGATCGGCCGCGACCACCTGGACTCGGGCTCGGTCGCCAGCCCCAACCGCGAGACCGAGGCCATGCAGGACGGCTCGGACGCCGTCTCCGACTGGCCGCTGCTGAACGCGCTGCTGAACACCGCCAGCGGCGCGACCTGGGTCTCGCTGCACCACGGCGGCGGCGTGGGCATGGGCTTCTCGCAGCATTCCGGCGTGGTGATCGTGTGCGACGGCACCGATGAAGCCGCCGCGCGCATCGCCCGCGTGCTGCACAACGACCCCGCCACCGGCGTGATGCGCCATGCCGACGCCGGCTACCAGATCGCCGTCGACTGCGCGCGCGAGCAGGGCCTGGACCTGCCGATGCTGCGCGGCTGACGAGCGTTCAAGAACCCAATGTTTGCTCCCCTCTCCCGCTTGCGGGAGAGGGGCAGGGGGTGAGGGGCGGCGTGCGCCAAGCATGATGACGCCCCACTTCGTGGAAACTCCCGCCCTCACCCCCGCCCCTCTCCCACTTGCGTGGGAGAGGGGAGAAAACAAGCTGATTACACCAAGCCTCACCGGGAGACAATCCGCATGCCATCCAATACCACTGCGCCCGCCTACGATGGTGTAGCCGGCGCTCAGGCCGGCGCCCACAACCCAGCCCTGTCGCGCACCCGCGCCATTGCCGCAATCACCATCGGCAACGGCCTCGAGTTCTACGATTTCGTGGTCTACAGCTTCTTTGCCACGCTGATCGGCCGCCTGTACTTTCCCGTCGACAACCCCAGCGGCCAGCTGCTGATGTCGTTCGCCACCTTCGGCGTCGGCTTCCTGATGCGTCCGCTCGGCGGCCTGCTGATCGGCATGTATGCCGACCGTGCCGGGCGCAAGCCCGCGGTGGCGCTGACGCTGTGGCTGATGGGCCTGAGCTCGCTGATCTTCGTGGTCACGCCGCCGTACGCGCAGATCGGCATCCTGGCGCCGATCATGGTGGTGATCGCGCGGCTGGTGCAGGGCTTCGCCATCGGCGGCGAGATGGGCGCGTCGACCGCGCTGCTGCTGGAATACGCCGACGACCGCACGCGCGGCTTCTATACCGCCTGGCAACCGTTCAGCCAGGGCCTGGCGGCGCTGCTGGGCGCCGTCACCGGGCTGGTGCTGAGCAACCTGCTGGCGCCGGCCGAGCTGGAATCCTGGGGCTGGCGCCTGGCCTTCCTGATTGGCATCCTGGTGATCCCGGTCGGCCTGCTGATCCGCCGCCGCCTGGAAGAGACCGCCACGCCCGCGCACCACGGCGAGCACGCCGCGCAATGGCCGCTGCTGCGCCAGCATGCGCGCGAGGTCTTTGCCAGCATCCTGCTGATGATCGGCCTGGCCTCTTCCACCTATATCGTCGTCTACTACCTCAGCAACTACGCCGTGAGCGTGCTGAAGATGCCGCTGTCGCTGGGCATCTGGGCGGGCTGCGTCGCCGCGGCGGTGCAGGTGGCGCTGTCGCCGTTCGCCGGCTGGCTGGCCGACCGCGTCGGCCGCAAGCCGGTGGTGCTGTGGTCGCGCGTGGCGCTGCTGGCGATGATCTACCCGGCCTTCGTGCTGATCAATGCCGAGCCCTCGCTGGCGCGGCTGCTGGTGGTGGTGGCATGCCTGTCGGTGCCGATGTCGATGACCGCGCCGGCATCGATGGTGCTGGTCAGCGAGGTGCTGCCCAAGCGCCTGCGCGCCACCGGCCTGTCGATCGCCTATTGCGTCGCCATCGCCATCTTCGGCGGCTTCGCGCAGTACTTCTCGACCCAGCTGATCCAGGCCACCGGCGACGCCAACGCCCCGGCGCTGTACGTGATCGGCTGCGGCCTGGTGTCGCTGCTCGGCCTGCTGATGGTGCCCGAAACGCTGGGGCGGCGGCTGAAATGAGCGACCTGGCAGACTTCGCGCCGGCCACCGACGCTGCCGCCGTCAGCGGCCACGAGATGGTCTGGCGCGGCCGCCGCGATACCGGCGAGGCCGGCGACACGCGCCGCCTGTTCGAGATCGTCACCGGCCCCGCCACGCCGCGCACGCCCGGCGTGCCGGTGCTGCTGGGCTTCTGCTGCGACGCCGGCGTGGTGCGCAACCAGGGCCGGCCCGGCTCCGCCGCCGGCCCGCGCGAGATCCGCCGCGCGCTGGCCGGCGTGCCGGCGCACGGCATCGGCCGCCTGATCGACGGCGGCGACATCCACTGCGAAGGCGATGCGCTGGAGCCCGCGCAGCAGCGCCTGGGCCGCGCCGTCGCCGCCGAACTGGCGGTCGGCGCCTGGCCGCTGGTGCTGGGCGGCGGGCATGAAGTGGCCTGGGGCACGTGGCAGGGCCTGCGCCTGCACCTGGATGCGCGCGGCGACCGCGGCCGCGTGCTGATCGTCAACCTCGACGCGCATTTCGACCTGCGCGGCAGCCGCCCCGGCAGCTCGGGCACGCCGTTCGACCAGATCGCCGACGACTGCCGGCAACGCGGCCTGCCGTTCGACTACGCCTGCCTGGGCGTCAGCCGGCTGGCCAATACCGCCGCGCTGTTCGCGCGCGCGCACGCGCTGGGGGTGCGCCAGGTCGAGGACACCGACCTGCAGGAGCGCCACCTCGACGCGCGCCTGGCCGAACTGGAGCGCTGGGTCGCCGATGCCGACCACGTCTACCTGAGCATCGACCTCGACGTGCTGCCCGCCGCGGTCATGCCCGCCGTCTCGGCCCCGGCCGCCTACGGCGTGCCGCTGGCGGTGGTCGAGGCCATCGCCACGCTGCTGCGCGACAGCGGCAAGCTGCGCGTGGCGGACCTTGCCGAGTTCAACCCGCTGTACGACCGCGACGGCTGCGGCGCGCGGGTAGCGGCAAGGCTGTGCTACCGGCTGCTGGGCGGCTGAACAAGCGGCACGGTCCTCGTCCCGCGACGGCTTACTCTCTCTTCCCTCCCCACCGGCCCCTCCCCCCGGCCCCTCTCCCGCGCTGCGGGAGAGGGGAGCAAGCCTGCGGCAAACCATCCCCCTCCGCCCCCAAAACCCCAGGGTTTACACCTAGAACGCCGTTCGGATTACCGAACGGGCTTCCGCCAGATCATCCGGTTTCCCGAACCGTGCGCCGGAATCACTTTATTTTCTCCTTTGCATTCAATGGCTTGCAGTGCTCCTGCGAGACCTCTGTGCTGGCACGGCGCGTGCAATATAGGCCGCCGCTCACAGCGCCAGACAGGTACGCCGGCACGCCCCCAGCGTCCCGGCCGATGCCGAAAAAACAAAGGAGGACACACCCATGACCGACCCCGCCTTGCCCACCCCCGTCGCCATCCCGGCGCACCCCCGGCACCTGTTGCCGCGCTGAACCCTGACACGGCCGGCCCGGCGCCCCGACGTCGCCCAGCCTTCCTGCAATACAGTCGCCCGTCCCTTCCCGGGAACGGTCGCACAGGCCTGATCCACGATGAAACTGAATCGACTGCCCACCCTGATCTTCATTGCGATGCTGCTAGGCGTGCTGGCCGGCACCGCCGCGCACAACCTGGCGCCGGATGCTGCCACCGCCAAATCGATTGCCAACCACCTGTCCATCCTGACCGACATCTTCCTGCGGATGATCAAGATGATCATCGGCCCGCTGGTGTTCGCGACGCTGGTGGCCGGCATCGCCAGCATGGGCGATGGCCGCGCCGTCGGCCGCATCGGCATGAAGGCGATGATGTGGTTCATCGGCGCCTCGGTCACCTCGCTGCTGCTCGGCCTGGTCATGGCCAACCTGCTGCAGCCCGGCCACGGCATGAACCTGGCGCTGCCGGCCGCGGACGCCAGCTCGAACCTGAAGACCGGGGCGCTGAACCTGCGCGACTTCATCGCGCACATGTTCCCCAAGAGCTTCGTCGAGGCGATGGCGAACAACGAGATCCTGCAGATCGTGGTGTTCTCGCTGTTCTTCGGCTTTGCGCTGGGCACCGTCAAGGACGGCGTCGGCAAGCCGGTGCTGCAGGGCATCGAGGGCCTGGCCGACGTGATGCTGAAGGTCACCAACTACGTGATGGCATTTGCCCCGGTGGGCGTGTTCGGCGCGATCGCGGCGGTGATCACCGCGCAGGGCCTGGGCGTGCTGGTGGTGTACGCCAAGCTGCTGGGCAGCCTGTACCTGGCGCTGGCGCTGCTGTGGGTGGCGCTGATCGCCGGCGGCTACTTCTTCCTGGGCCGTGACGTGTTCCGCCTGCTCAAGCAGATGCGCGCGCCGCTGATGATCGGCTTCGCCACCGCCAGCAGCGAATCGGCCTACCCGAAGGTGATCGACCAGCTGACCCGTTTCGGCGTCAAGGAGCGCATCACCAACTTCGTGCTGCCGCTGGGCTACTCGTTCAACCTGGACGGCTCGATCATGTACACCTCGTTTGCCGCGCTGTTCGTGGCGCAGGTGTATGGCATCGAGCTGTCGCTGAGCCAGCAGATCACCATGCTGCTGGTCCTGCTTGTCACCAGCAAGGGCATCGCCGGCGTACCGCGCGCCTCGCTGGTGGTGGTCGCCGCCGTGCTGCCGATGTTCGGCCTGCCCGAGGCCGGCATCCTGCTGGTGCTTGGCATCGACCACGTACTCGACATGGGTCGCACCGTGACCAATGTGCTCGGCAATGCGATTGCCACCGCCGTCGTCGCCAAAAGCGAAGGCGCCATCGGCGCGCCGGTAACGTCCGAGGAGGATGAACCCGCCGCGGATACCACCACCGGCCTGGCACCTGCCCAGGCCCTGGCGGCCAAGTAACACCGTCCGCCTGGCGTGCCAGGGGCCCGGTTGCCGATCAGGCAACCGGGCCTTTTTGCATTGCGGCGGCCGGCACCCCCCATTGGTGTGGTAAAAGTAGGCTCCCGCGCCCGGCTCCAGCCATTGCCGGCGCGGCGGCTATGCCACCTGCCTCGCCCAACACCTGATGACTGGCCCGTTACACCCTCCCGGCGATACCCCCCGCGCCCCCGCCGCCAGCCCTGCGGCTTCGGCGGCCTGCGCTGCCCCTGGCGCGGCCAACGGCGCGCGCCTGCCCCACGGCCTGCGCGGCGCCGCGCCGCTGCTGGCGCTGCTGGCGCTGGCCGTGCTGGTCGGACTGGCGGGCGCGCTCGGCTATCGCTACACCTATGACGGCGCGCTGGCGCGCCAGGCCGAACGCGGCCAGGTGCAACTGCGGCTGTACACGCAGGCACTGGAAAGCGAGCTGGCGCACTACGACTACGTGCCCGGCCTGCTGTCGCTGGACGAGCGCATCGCCGCGCTGCTGCTGCGCCCCGACGATGCCGCGCGCACCGCGCGCGCCAATGAATACCTGAGCGCGCTCAATACCCGCGCAGGCACGCGCGTGATCTATGTGCTGGATGCGCACGGCAAGGTGCTGGCCACCAGCAACTGGCAGCGCCCGGACAGCTATCTCGGCGAAGACCTGAGCTTCCGCCCGTATTTCCGCTCGGCCATGGAGGGCCAGCTGGGCCGCTTCTACGGCGTCGGCACCACGCGCAGCGAGTCCGGCTACTACCTGTCGGCGCCGCTGGGCGAGCGCGACAACCCGGTGGGCGTGGCGGTGGTCAAGATCGGCCTGGAGCCGCTGGAAAACCGCTGGCAGGGCGCCGACAGCCAGATGCTGCTGACCGACGAGAACGGCGTGGTGATCCTGGCCTCGGACCCGTCGTGGAAGCTGGCCGCGCTGCGCCCGCTGTCGGCCGAGGCGCGCGAGCGCCTGGCGCGCAGCCTGCAGTACAACCGGGCCCCGCTGCCGCAGCTGCCGCTGGACCTGGTGCGCAAGCTCGACAACGGCAACGGCAGCAGCAGCGACGAGCTGGTGCGCCTGCGCCGCGGCCCGCCGATGCTGGCCCAGCATGCCGCGCTGCCCGGCACCGACTGGCAGTTGACGCTGCTGACCAATACCTCGCAGGCGCGCGTGGCCGCGCTCAACACCGCGGCGCTGGCCGGCGTGCTGACCGCCTTCGTGTTGCTGCTGGGCGCGGCCTGGAACGTGCGCCGGCGCATCATCAACGAACGCCTGGCGGCGCGCGCCGCGCTGGAGGCGGCCAACAGCGAACTCGAACGCAAGGTGGCCGAGCGCACCGCCGACCTGTCCACTACCAACCAGCGCCTGCAGGCCGAAGTCACCGAGCGCATCCGCGCCGAGACCGTGCTGCGCCAGACCCAGGACGGGCTGCTGCAGGCCGGCAAGCTGGCCGCGGTCGGGCAGATGTCGACCGGCATCGCGCACGAGCTGAACCAGCCGCTGGCGGCGCTGCGCACCATCTCCGGCAATACCGGCAAGTTCCTCGAGCGCGGCGACTACGCCACGGTGCGTGCCAACCTCGACACCATCATCGGTCTGGTCGAGCGCATGGGCCGCATCACCGGCGCACTCAAGTCGTTCGCGCGCAAGCCCGGCAACGGCAGGCGCCAGGCGGAACTCGCCGAGGCGGTGGACAACGCGCTGTTCCTGCTGCAGACCCGCGTCGAGGCGGTGCAGCCGGCGCTGCAGCGCGATGTCGACCCGGCGCTAACGGTAGTGTGCGACCCCAACCGGCTGGAACAGGTGCTGGTCAACCTGCTCGGCAACGCGCTCGACGCGGTGGCCGGCAGGCCTGGCCCGCGCATCGCGCTGCATGCGCACGTGGCCGGGGGCATGGTCCACCTGACCGTGCGCGACAACGGCGCCGGCCTGTCCGAGGAAGCCTTCGCGCGGCTGTTCGAACCGTTCTTCACCACCAAGCCCGCCGGGCAGGGGCTGGGGCTGGGGCTGACGCTGTCGGCCGGCATCCTCAACGAGAACGGCGGCAGCCTGTCCGCCACCAACCATCCGGACGGCGGCGCCTGCTTCACGCTGGTGCTGCCGCTGGCGCTGGAATCCTATTCACAGGATGCCGAACATGCCGGCTGATCTGACCGTACTGGTCGTCGAGGACGATGCCGACGTGCGCCTGGGCTGCGAGCAGGCACTGCGCCTGGAAGGCATCGCCACGCGCGGCGTCGGCAGCGCCGAGGCCGCGCTGCGCGAGGCCGGTCCCGGCTACGCCGGCGTGGTGGTCAGCGACATCCGCCTGCCCGGACAGGACGGCATGGCGCTGCTGGCGCAACTGCGCGCACGCGACCCAGCACTGCCGGTGATCATGATCACCGGTCACGGCGACGTCGGGCTGGCGGTGCAGGCGATGAAACAAGGCGCCTACGACTTCCTGGAAAAGCCGTTCTCGCCCGAGCAACTGGTGGATGCCACCCGCCGCGCGCTGGAGCAGCGCCGGCTCGCGCTGGAAGTATCAGAACTGCGAGAACGGCTGGCCGGCCGCGAGAAACTCGAAACCCGCCTGATCGGCCATTCGCCCGCGGTCGAGCGGCTGCGGCGCCTGATCGCCGACCTGGCCGGCACCGACGCCAACGTGCTGATCCACGGCGAGACCGGCACCGGCAAGGAGCTGGTCGCGCGCTGCCTGCACGAGGCCAGCCAGCGCCATGCGCGCAACTTTGTCGCGATCAACTGCGGCGGCCTGCCCGAGCAGTTGTTCGAAAGCGAGATCTTCGGCCACGAGGCCGGCTCCTTCACCGGCGCCGCGCGCCGCCGCATCGGCAAGGTCGAGCATGCCGAAGGCGGCACGCTGTTTCTCGACGAGATCGAGAGCATGCCGATGCCGCTGCAGATCAAGCTGCTGCGGGTGCTGCAGGAACGCGTGGTGGAACGGCTGGGCTCGAACCAGCCGGTGCCGGTCAACACCCGCGTGGTGGCCGCCACCAAGGCCGACCTGCGCGCGCTGTCCGATGCCGGCCAGTTCCGCGCCGACCTGTACTACCGACTGAACGTGATCACGCTGGAACTGCCGCCGCTGCGCGAGCGGCGCGAGGACGTGCCGGCATTGTTTGAACATTTCGTCGCGCAGGCCGCGCTGCGCTTCGAGCGCGACGCGGTGCCGGCCACGCCGGCGGAACTGTCGGCGCTGGTGGCCTACCCGTGGCCGGGCAACGTGCGCGAGCTGCGCAACCTCGCCGAGCGCCATGTGCTGGGCCTCGGCTGCAACCCCGGCCAGGGCGCCACCGCACCCGAGGCCATGCCGCTCGCGCAGGCCGTCGAGCAGTTCGAGCGCGCGCTGATTGCCGACGCCATGCGCCGCCACGACGGCAACCTGAGCCGCGCCAGCGAAGCGCTGGGCGTGGCCAAGACCACGCTGTTCGACAAGGTGCGCAAGCACGGATTGTGAAGCTGTGAAGCACCCGCTGAATTCAGCAAGCGCTGCAGACATTGCAGTCATGGGAACCATGACGATGCTGGCAGGTCTGCACTGACAACCTGATGTCATCACAACGCACTCAATGTGCGTTAAAAAACAAAAGCCCCGCAGATTTATGTTTTTTCCTACAGATACTTTGTCGTTTGCGGCATATTATTAGCTTCCAGCAAATCCAGCATCGAGACATCCAATACATTGGGATCGCGCTGCGCTTGCTGGAAATGCACAAAAGATCAAAACAACCACAAAAAGCAGCCTGGCCGGCGGGGGAGCGGGCCGGGCACACAGGGTCAGTCAACTGTTGGCAGTGACAAACGCGCGGCGCCAGTGCCAGGGGCCGCGTGCGCCATGAGGGCGCGACTGCCTATGGACTACGGGTGATGGGATGAAACTTGATCCGGCACTGGCTGAAAAGCCTTACTACAGCACGCGGACAGCGGCAAAACTGCTCAACGTCTCACTGGGCACCGTCCAGAAGATGGTCGAGCGCGGCGAACTGGGGGCCTGGAAGACCAACGGCGGCCATCGGCGCATCCACAAGGAAACCGTGCATCGCCTGCTGGCGACGCGCATCGGGCCCGAGTCGGCGTCGCCGCACGGGCTCGACCTGGTGGTGTTCCACCCCAACCACCAGGAGGCGCAGCGCATCCACGGCCAGCTCGCCAAATGGGGCCTTCCGCTCAAGAGCGTGGTGGTGGACGATGTGCTCGACACCGTCATCACCTCGGTCAGCGAGCATCCACGCGTGGTGCTCTACTACGTCGACGAGCTCAACGATGCCGAGTCGGCCACCGTCGAGAAGCTGCAGAACTTCTTTGCCAGCCAGCACGTCATCTTTGCCGTCATCACCAACCGCCAGGCCTATGACGGCGTGGCCGATGCCCTGCAGCACTGGGGCATCATGGTGTTCCTGAAGACGCCCTCGCTCGAAGAGGTCAAGGGCTTCCTGCGCGCGCAGCTGATGATGGGCCGCGCCGCCTGAAGCCCCGGGGCACGCCTCGGGTCACGCTTCAGGCCACGCTTCAGGCCACGCTTCAGGCCACGGCCGCCGGCAGTGGCACTGGCCGGCCGGCGCCGCCGCCCTCCGCCTGCGCCAGCATCCAGCCGTACAGGTTGCGCGGGTCGGGCGGCATCGCCACCAGTTCCACCGCGGTGCCGGCGCGATGCGCCTGCGCCGCGGCATAGAGCCAGCGCAGCGCGGCATAATCTTCCAGCGCAAACCCCACCGAATCGAATACGGTCACCTCGTCCGCCGCCGCGCGGCCCGGGGCCTGGCCCGCCAGCACCTGCCACAGCTCGGTCACGGGCGCGTTGGCGGGCAGTTGCTGGATCTCGCCCTCGATGCGGGTCTGCGGTTCGTACTCCACCACGATGCGGGCGCGGCGCAGGATATCGGCATGCAGCTCGGTCTTGCCGGGGCAATCGCCGCCGACCGCGTTCAGGTGCATGCCGGGCCGCACCAGGTCCGGCGTCAGGATGGTGGCGCGGGTCTTGTCGGCGGTGACGGTGGAGACGATGTCGGCGCGGGCCAGCGCGGCCTCGATCGAATCGGCACGCCGGATCGCGAGGCCGGGCACGGCGGCAAGATTGCGCATCAGCCGCGCGCTGGCAGCGGGGTCGATGTCATAGGCGGCGATCTCGCGCACGCCCAGCATCGCATGGAAGGCCAGCACCTGGAATTCCGCCTGCGCGCCATTGCCGATCAGCGCCATGGTGGCCGCGCCCGGTCGCGCCATGGCGCGCGCCGCCAGCGCCGAGGTAGCCGCGGTGCGCAGCGCTGTGGCCAGCGTCAGGTCCGCCAGCATCAGCGGGAAGCCGGTTTCCACCTCGGCCAGCAGGCCGCACGCCATCACCGTGGGCATGCCGTGCTGGGCATTGCGGGGATGGCCGTTGACGTACTTGAAGGCATACTGGCTGCCGTCGCTGACCGGCATCAGCTCGATCACCCCGCGCGCCGAATGGCTGGCCAGCCGCGCGGACTTGTCGAAATCGGCCCAGCGCGCGAACGCCTGGCGCACCTGTACGGCCAGGTCGACGATGGCGGCCTGCGGGCCGATCGCGGCCACCAGCCGGGCGACGTCGGTGGCGTCGAGAAACAATGATCGGACGGTGTTCTTCATGACCCTCTCCCTGCGCTCAGGCGGCCGCCGCGGCGACGCCGCGACCGCTGCTGCGGTCCAGCCGCAAGGTCATGCAATAGGCGCCGCCGCCCGACAGCATGAACGGCGACAGGTCGACCTCATGCAACTGGTAGCCGCGCCGTCCCAGCTCGGTGCGCAGGTGCGGCGTGGTGCGGGTCATCACCACCTGGTCGTCCAGGTTGACCGCATTGACGCTGAAATGGCGCAGGTCGTCGGCGCTGGCCTCGATGCGCAGCCGCGCCGGCACGCGCGCGCGCAGCTCGCGCAGCGCCGCTGCGCTGAAGGCCGGCGGGTAGTACAGGACCTCGCCGCCCGACAGCGGGCAGAAGCACACGTCGAGGTGATAGCTCTGCTCGGTGGCCAGCTCCAGCGCCACCACGTCCTTGCCGAAATAGCGCGACACCACCTGCGCCGCCTCGTGCGACGAACGCGGTCCGAAGCCGGCCCAGAAATGGCCGCGCCCCGCGTCCCAGATGCAATCGCCGGCCCCTTCCTGGTAGCACCCTTCCGGCAGCAGCGCGACTTCGTCGAGCAGACCGCGCTCGCGCAGCTTGCCAAAGATGTCGGCAAACGGCGCTTCCTCGCCGCGGCGCTGCGGATAGCGGAAGCGCGCCAGCAACGCGCGCCCGTCCAGCACCACGGCGGCGTTGGCCGGGAACACCATGTCGGGCTGCCCCGGCGCGCCCGGCGCCAGCTCCACCGCGAAGCCCGCGCGCCCGAGCGCGTCGCGCAGCGCGTGGAACGACTGCATCGCATTGCGGTGCATGCCGTGCGGATCGCGCGCCCACGCGGCCGGATCCATCCACGGGTTGATGCTGTAAGACACGTCGTAGAAGGTGGGCTCGACTAGCAAGATGGTCGGGGTCTGGATCACGGCGGCTCCTGGTTGGGGTGGCGGGGCGGGGGTTGCGTCTGGAAATCCATCGCTCGATTGAATTCTGGCGCAAGCCCGCGTTAGCCAAAAGCCAGCAAACTGCCCAGTTTGCGCCTACCATTAAGCAAAATGCCAGATGTCGCTGGCGCTTTGCCAATCACCCCCGCCCCGCCCCATGGATGCCACCGACCAGCAGCTGATTTCCCTCCTGCGCGACAACGCACGCACGCCGGTGACGGCACTGGCGCAGGCGCTGCGCGTGTCGCGCGCGACGGTGCAGAACCGCATCGACAAACTGGAACAGGAAGGGCTCATCGTCGGCTACACCGTGCGCCTGCGGCCCGAGGCCGAGGCGCACCGCATCCGCGCCTGGATGACGGTTGCCGTCGACGGCAACAAGACCCGCACCGTGCTGCAGGCGCTGCGCGGCGAGCCCAACGTGCAGGCGCTGCACACCACCAACGGCCGCTGGGACATCATCGCCGAGCTGCGCGCCGACACGCTCGAGGCCTTCGACCGCGCGCTCGACCGGATCCGGCTGATCGACGGCATCAGCGCCACCGAGACCAGCATCCTGCTGTCGACCTATAAATAGGGCCGCCGCGGCGCTACCTCTCGAGGGCGGGCTTGCCCTGCCGTGCCCTTGTGCGGTGCGGCATGCCCCATCAGCGGGATGCGCTGCACCAAGGGCAACCCGATATATCACCCCGTGATATATTACGTGCACCATTCCAAAGCGCCCCCCGTTACAAGAATGCCAACCGCCCCCGTCTCCGCCCTGGCGCATAACGCCCGTGCCTGGCTGCGCACATTCGTTCCCTTGCCGGTCGCTGCCAGCCGCAAGGAGCGCCTCAAAAGTTGCTTCGGCGCGCTGCTGGGCCTGCTCTGCACCGAATGGATCAGCCACCAGACCCTGGGCGGCTTCAACCCCTGGTTTGTCGCGCCGATGGGCGCCTCGGCGGTGCTGCTGTTCGCGGTGCCGGCCTCACCGCTGGCGCAGCCGTGGTCGATCATCGGCGGCAACCTGATCGCCGGGGTGGTCGGCGTGGCCTGCGCGCGCTGGATCCCTGATCCCGGCCTGGCTGCCGCCGTCGCGGTCGCCGTCGCCATTGCCCTGATGTTCCAGTTCCATTGCGTGCATCCGCCCAGCGGCGCGGTGGCCATCACCGCCGTCTTCGGCGGGCCGGCGGTCAGTGCGCTGGGCTTCGGCTTCGTGGCCGTGCCGGTGCTGTTCAATTCGATGCTGATGCTGATGATGGCGCTGGCCTTCAACAACCTGTCGCGCCGGCGCTACCCGCATCGTCCGCCCGAACCCGCGGTTCAGCATGGCACCCGGGACTTACCGCCCACCCAGCGCGTCGGCGTGACCCGCGCGGACCTGGATGCGGCGCTGAAGGTGCGCGGCGAATTCCTGGATATCGAGGAAGACGACCTCGAGCAGATCCTGGTGGCGGCGCAGTTGCGCGCGTATCGCCGTCATTTCGGCAACGTGCTGTGCGGCGAAATCATGTCGCGCGACGTGATCACGGTGACGCCGGACCAGCCCGCGCATGAAGCCGGGCATCTGTTGTCGCGGCATCGCATCAAGGCCCTGCCGGTGGTGGACGCGACGCGCAAGCTGGTGGGGATCGTCACGCAAAGCGATTTTTTTGCGGCGCAGCGCGATACCGGGGCACGGCGTCTGGCCGGCACCGTGCGCAACCTGATGACGCATGCCGTGGTCACGGCGCGGCCCGAGCAGCCGATGGTGGAACTGGCGCAGGCGTTCTCCGACGGCGGGCTGCATCATGCGCCGGTGATCGATGATCAGCGGCGCGTGGTGGGGATGGTGACGCAGTCGGACCTGGTGGCGGCGTTGCTGAAGAGTGGGGTGATGGCGGTGCCGGATTAAGGGGTGGAGCGGCTTTTTGGCTTGCGGTAGGGCGTCGTGCTTGGCGGGCGCTGCTGTTTCGCCGGCGTAGCCGGCGAGTCACTTTTTGGCCGAGCGCCAAAAAGTAACCAAAAAGCGCGTCGCCTGTGCGGCTGGCAATCAATTTCACGGTGTTGGTGGCTCGGGCGGTGGTGCTTTCCGTTTGGGCGTGGGTGCCCGTTCGACCCTGCTACGCTATGTGAGTCAGGGATAGTGCCTGCGATCGCCCACTATTGGACAATCCCAATGAGGGTGTAGGCAGCCTGCTGCCGGCCGTATCGCGGGGACGCCTGCGGCTGCTGC